>JBGPLR010000144.1:0-7449 GCA_041486545.1 Terriglobia bacterium | reverse complement strand
GGATTCGGTCAGCACGCTGAGCGGCGTGGTCAGCCGCCGCGTCGCCCATATGCCGACAAAGATGCTGAAGGCGATAGCGATCAAGGCAAAGCGAATGGCGTCCCGCCGCATATCAATGATGTCAATGTAGGCGTCGTCCTGGGTCTTCTGCGCTATCACCGCCCAGCCCAGGTTGGGTACGGCGGAGTAGGTCCCCAGCATAGGGACCTTGGCTTTGCCCACTTGCAGGTTGTACTGGCTGGTGACGGAAACCCGCGCGTTGGCGCCTTGCTCCACAAAGTTTTTCACCAGGTCGTTGGAGTTCATGTCCTGGCCGGTGGCGTACTGGATGCTGGGAGAAGCCACCAGCCGGCCGTTGCGGTCCACCACAAACGTGTCCAGGCCGCCCTGGTCGCGGAACTCCTTCAGCTTCTCCACCATGTAATTCAAATCAATGATCAGTTCCAGCGCGCCGACGTACTTCTGGTTGTCAGTCACAATGGGCTTGCTGACCACCATCACGGTGCGCGCCTGTTTGCCGGAGCCAATGGCGATGGCCTCGCCGTTGTACTCGAGCATGTCGCGGGCGGCGGCCAGGCCGTGCTCCAGTTGCTTTTCCAGAAACGCGTCCGGCGCGATGGTGCCGATATAAGAAGCGCGGCCCTCAGTGTTGACGACGCGCACGTAAGGCACAATGGAGTCCGGCGCGTTGATGCTGTTCTGCAACAAACCGCGCACGCCCGCCGATTCCACCCGGGCGCCCCCCAGGTCGCCGCCGGAGGTGGCCAGCACGGAATAGGAAAGATCAGAAAGCTTCCCGCGAATCTCTTTTTCCCGCTGGGCGATGGCCAGGGCCAATGTGTTGGTGACCGTGTTCTGCAGCAATTGTTCATTGCGTTGCAGCGTGTCACGGTTGATGGCCATGACTTTGGTGGCGTACAGGTACAGGGGCACCACGCCCACGGCGATCAGAACGAGCAGAATCGCGTAGATGATCGGGATTCTGGACGGTAATGGAAGCTTCATACGGCCAGGCTGTGCTCTGGAATTATCTTTAAATTGTATGCTGAAATCACGCGAAAAATAACGCAAAAATGAATGGCACAGCGGTTACAAAAGTACCTTGAATGTGTTCTGGGACGGGCGGACGGGCCTGGGCGACTGCCTGACCTAGATGAGCCACTTACTCAGTCGTGATTCGACTTCCTCTTGCGGAATGGTACCGTGCTCCTGCGCGTCATCAAGTCCGCGACGGACCTTCTCCAGTACAAAGAGATGATACTGGATGTCCTCGAGAGAACAGTCGTCAGGCAACTTCTCTAGCATGGATCGGACTTCTTGTTTGGCAGTCATTGATTGACTCTAAGAATAGCACTCAACTAGGGCCGATGAGCGCCATTTTTGTCTGGCAATCGTGCGCTACATCAGGTCTCTAGAACCTGTCTTCCGCTTTTCCTGGCCGGGTCATGAGTTCGCGGATGGCGTCATGCGCGGATTTGCCGTCGTGCAGGATGGCGTACATCTGCTCGGTGATGGGCATCTCCACTCCGTACTTTTTCGCCAGGCCAATCGCGGCATTGGTGGTCAGCACGCCTTCGGCCACGGTGCCGTGCATGCCGCTCATGATTTCCTCCAGGCGCTTGCCTTCACCCAGCGCAGCGCCCACACTGCGGTTGCGGGAGAGCCCTCCGGTGCAGGTCAGCACCAGGTCGCCCATGCCGGCCAGTCCAGACATGGTCTGGGGCTCGGCGCCGCAGGCCACCGCCAGCCGCGTGATCTCCACCAGCCCGCGGGTGATCAGCGCCGCCACCGAGTTATGCCCCGTGCCCAGGCCGTAACAGACGCCGGCGGCAATGGCGATCACGTTTTTGAGCGCGCCGCCCAGCTCCACGCCGATGAGGTCGTCGTTCACATAAATGCGGAAGCGCGGATCGCTGAATTCTTTTTGCACGCGCGCCGCCAGAGCCTGGTCGGTGGACGCCACGGTGACCGCCGTCGGCTTGCCCTCCGCAACTTCCCGGGCGAATGACGGCCCGCTCAGCGCGGCGATCCGTGGCGAAAAGTTGCAAAAACGCCCCACCACTTCCTGGATCACCTGCGTCATGCGCAGCAGCGTGTCATTCTCCAGGCCCTTGGTGGCGCTGACAAACAACATCTGCGGCAGAAGCCATTGCGCCATGTGCTCAAACGTCCTGCGGCAGTGGTGCGAAGGCATCACGCTGACTACGATTTCGGCGCCCATGAGCGCGGCCTTCAAATCATTGGTGGCGATCACGCTCGGGGGCAAAGGGCAATCGGGGAGGAACACCGCGTTGGTGCGCGACTGCGCGATGGACTCGCAAACTTCCTTCTCAAAAGCCCACAGGCGGACTTCATGGTCGCCGCGGCGGCCGGCGACGATGGCCAGCGCCGTTCCCCAGGCGCCCGCGCCGATGATGGCAATTCGGCTCACGATGTCTTCTCCCCGGCTGAAGCCGGTTTGGCCGCAGCAAAGCGGCTCTCCGTCCCGCTCAGCAGGCGGCGGATATTCTCACGGTGCTTGACCACGATGATCAAACTCACGGCGCACACCGGCAGCAGCGCCAGCCAGTCCTTGGCGCCCAGCAAGTAGGCGGCGATGGGGAACGCGATGGCCGCGAGCACCGAGCCTAATGAGACATAACGGGTGATCAGCACGGTCAATATGAACACGCCGAGCGAAACCAGCACGGCCCAGGGAAAGAGCATGATGAATACGCCCAGGGCGGTGGCCACGCCTTTGCCGCCTTTGAATTTCAGCCAGACCGGAAACACATGGCCCAGAACTGCGGCCAGCGCTGCGACGGCCTGAAAAGGCACGACATTGACGCAGTAAGATGCGAGAAATCCCTCACGGCACAAAGGATACTTTGACCCAACCAGCATGCTGGCCAGATAAACCGCCGCGGCACCTTTGAGCGCATCCAGCACCAGCGTAGTCGCGCCCAAGCCTTTCGCTCCTGATCGCGCAACGTTGGTAGCGCCGATGTTGCCGCTGCCGCTGTCGCGTATGTCCTGCCCACGAAAAACTTTCACCAGCAGGTAGCCAAAGGGAATGGACCCCAGCAGGTAAGAGCCGACGGCGACGATGATGTACAGACCCGTCATCTGATGCTATTCCAGCGCAAACCTATGCAGCTTGGTGTACTTCGATCCGCCTTTTTGCGGCTGGCTCTGGTACATCCAGAATTCCCGCGCCGTCATTGTACCGAAATGCGGGGTACCGAAATGCGCCGTCGCTTCCTTTTGTAGAAAAATCTGCAGTTGTTTCAGCTCCTGATTCGCGCCCGGAGCCGATCCCGCGCGCGCCAGCGTCAGGTGCGGACGATATGGTTTTTCTTCGCGAGCAATGCCGAGCGCAGCCACAGCCTGATCAATCGTTCCCGCCAACTGGGGCAACGCGTCGCTGGCATGGACGCCGATCCAGAACACGCGCGGCGATGTTGGAGTGGGGAAGAAGCCTACATCTTCGAAGTGAACTTCAAACGGCGCGGCCTTCACCGCCGCCAGCGCGGTCTTCATCTCTTCCACTTTGTCGTCGCTCACGTGGCCGACAAACTTGAGCGTCACGTGCAGGCCTTCCACGCGGGCACAGCGTACGCCGGGAGCATAACCCCGCGCACGCTCCGTGAATTCGGTGATGCGGGCGCGGATTTCTCCGGGGATGTCCAGTGCAATGAATATGCGCATGGTCACATGAGTTTGCGGCGGACCATGTCCATGGCTTGCTGCGTGGCCCACATGCGGATGCGTTCGCGGTCGCCAAAGAACTTGCGTTCGACAACTTCGGTCTTGCCGCCGTCAGCCAGCGCGGTATAGACCAGGCCCACGGGTTTTTCTTCCGTTCCGCCGCCCGGTCCGGCAATGCCGGTGATGCCGACGCCCAGCGTCGCTTTGCAGCGCGCGCGGATGCCCTCCGCCAGCGCGATGGCCACCTGGCTGCTGACCGCGCCGTGTTCGGCGATGAGCAGCGGCGGCACGTCGGCCAGGCCGGTTTTCAGCGAGTTGTCATACACCACCGCGCCCCCCAGGAAATAACGCGAGCTGCCGGGCACAGACGTGATGCGTTCTGCCAGCATGCCTCCGGTGCAGGATTCCGCCACCGCCAGCGTGGCTGAGCGCATGCCCAGGTAATAGCCCACGATCTGCTCCATGCTTTCCCCGTGGGTGGAGTAGACGGCGTCTTCAAATTCGTCTTCGAGCGCGGCCGCCAGCGCATCCACGCGCTGCCGCGCAGCTTCCGGCGAGTCGGTCTGGGCGCGCAGATGAAGCTGCACTTCACCCGGCGAGCCGGCCAGGATGGTGGTCTCAACATCTTTATATTGCGAATAGATGGCCGCGGCGCGCTTGTCGGCGGCGGATTCGCCAATCATGGCAATCTTCAACTCGCGCACGGCGATGTTGCGCACGGGCACCAGTTTCCGCAAGCGCTCCGCGCACTGGTCTTCATAAAGCGACGTCAACTCGCCGGGCGGGCCAGGCAGCAGAATAATGATGGCTTCGCCACCGGCGTCTTTCAGATGAAGGAACTGCCCTGGAGCGCTCCCGCGTTTGTTGGGAAGCATTTCCGCGCCTTCAATCACGTCGCCCTGGCGCTCGTTGTTCTCCGCCATCTTCCAGCCGCGTTCGGCGAAGCGGGCGCGCAGCCAATCCACAATCTGCTGGTCGCGGACCAGCTTGCGTCCCAGCACTTCCGCTACACATTCGCGCGTCAAGTCGTCTTCGGTGGGCCCAAGTCCGCCCATGAACAGAACAATGTCAGCGCGGGACAGCGCCGTGCGCGCCGCGCTCACCAGGTCCGCGCGGCGGTCGCCCACGATGGTCTTGAAGCTTACTTCCACGCCCAACTGGTTGAGCTTGTCGGTGAGGTAGAGCGAGTTGGTGTCTTGCCGGTAGGGCGTGAGCAGTTCAGACCCAATGGCAATGATCTCTGCGTTCACAGCAAGCAGTTTAAATGAGAAGGCAGTTTAAATGAGCGACAGCGGCTGGACGCCGGGAGAAAGCGAGAGATAGTAGACCTCGCCGTTTTGGTTGGGCGTGTTGGTGGCCAGCACCACGCCGCCCGTGCGGGTGAAGGCCAGCCCTACAAGGTTGTATCCGGCGATGACCAGAGAAGCTTTTTTGTCCGGCGTGATGCGCACGATCCCGCGCTTGCCGGCGAGAGAAGCGGCGACGTACAAATTGCCCTGGGCGTCAAAGGCCATGCCCTGCGGGCGGCCCAGTCCGCGATAGAAGGTGGTGACTGTGCCGTGCGTATCCACGGTGTGGATGCTGTCAAAACTGGCGGTGGTGGGGCCGCAGACGTACAGCGTCCCGTTAGGCGAAAACGCCAGGTGATACGCGGAGACGCTGGGTTCCAGGGTGGCGAACACAAAAATCTGGCGGTCTTGCGCGATGCGCCAGATGGTCCCCGTTCGATCGCCCACGTAGAGGCTGCCTTCGCGATCAAACGCGATCCCCGTGGCCACGCCCATGCCTTCCGCGTAGGTGCTCATGGCTCCGCCGGGCGTGACGCGGTACACCGTGCCGTCATAACGCGACGAGACATACAACTGGCCCTGTTTGTCAAAAGCCAGTCCGGTAGCGTTCATCAGCTCGGTCAGGAAGGGCCGCACCGTGTGATTGGTGTCAATTTTGTAGATCGCTACCGGAACTTTCTGGCCGCGACCGCCGGAGTAGGTGGCGTAAATGTTGCCTTCGGCGTCCACCGCGGGGTTCGACACGGGATGGAGATTTTCCGCCAGCGGTTGGGCAATGCTGATCTCCCGCGAGTTGCTGACGTGGCCGTTGGTGCGGATGGTGACCTGGCCGGACAGCGCCTTGTGCGGCACACGGGCGATGATGAACTCCTCAGAGCCAATCACGATGGAGCCGCGCACGCCGCTGAAGTTTACTTCCGGGCGTTCCAGTTGCGGAGGCTTCAGGGCTTTGCCCTGGATGCGGACTTCGCCGCCGGGCAGCGCGGCCGATGGCTCAATGGCTTCAATGTAAGGATTGCCGTCCGCGCTTTTTCTGCCCAGCAAAGTATCAGAGATGCCCATGAAAATAACCTAGCGCGCAAAAAAGTAATGCAGTGCCTGCACCAGGACCAGCGCGTAGAGTCCCGCACCCACATCATCCATCATAATCCCTGTGCCCTCCGGCAGGTGTTCCAGCCGGCGCAGAGGGAACGGCTTCACAATGTCAAAGCTACGAAAAAGTATAAAACTCGCCAGAAGGTATTTCCAATTCAGGGGAGCGCCGATCATGGCGATCATCTGCCCAGCCACTTCGTCTATCACCACAAAGCCCGGGTCTTTGCGCCCGCTTTCCCGCGCCACCGTGGTGGAAGGCGGGATGCCGATCAGGGTGATGGCCGCCGCAAGCAGAATCGCCACCGGCAGCAGCCAACTTGGAGCCATGATCCGCGCTGCCGCCCACCAAAGTAGGAGCGTTACCGCTGACGCCCACGTCCCCGAGCCCGGCTGCAGATAGCCGATGCCGAAGAACGTGGCGATCAGCCAGGAGATGCGGGATTTGGCGGCGGGCTCTGTGGCGGAGGACATTGGCTCAAAGGATACGTTATTGGCGGGGGCGTGTCATGCTGTGTGACGACCGCCAAAGATTCGCGCTCGCTCGCGTTGACAAGCAGACCGGGTCTGCGCCGATCTGCAAGAATCCGCAGCTAGTACTCGTGCGAGGCGTCGTCGTCCGGCTCAGCTTTCCGTCTGGCCTGCTCTTCCGCGACGCTCTCCAGTTCTTCCGGGTCGTTGATCTTGGTGGAGATCACATATCCTCCGCTGGCCCATTTGCCCAGGTCAACGGTGCGGCAGCGGTCGCTGCAGAAAGGGAAGTTTTCTTCGCTGGCCAGCACCAGGGTGCGGCAGATGGGGCAGCGCAACGAACGTAGTTTCTTCTTGGGCATGACTTATTTTTCCAACAAAAATGTACGTGCTAAGTGGAACGCCGAAGGCGCAAGAGAAAGAATATCAAAGCCAGGCAGGTGCGGGTCGCCAGTCCAGGCCTGTTTTTTACATTCGTCATCCCGAGTTCCGTCCATGAGGACGCGCTGTCATCAGCGTCCGAATAGGAACGAGGGACCTCGCGCTTTCTCCTTGGCGGCAATAAGCACAAGGTCCCTCGAGCCTACTCGCAAGCTGGAGAAAGCGCTTGCTCGTTCACGGCTCTCGGGATGACGGATTGATGAGTTGTTAGGTTTGCCGCTCAGGAAGGACGACCGCGTCGAGGCGACGCAAAATTATTCAATCACCCGCGCCACCAGGTCGTACTCGTGCGCTTCAGTAATTTCGCAGCGATAGAAGCGGCCTTCTTCGGCTGCGGCATCGCCAAAGTCGTTGATGAACAATTTGCCGTCAATTTCCGGCGCGTGCATCTGGCTGCGGCCTTCCCACAGCAACTCGGTTTCCTCGGACGGCCCCAGGGCCAGCACGTCCAGTTGTCGGCCGACCAGCT
>JBGPLR010000143.1:0-7450 GCA_041486545.1 Terriglobia bacterium | reverse complement strand
TCCACCTTCCACGGCCGCGATATTTTTTCTCCCGTGGCCGCCCATCTTGCTCGCGGCGACCATTGGACCGCCGTGGGCCCGGAAATCCCCGTCGCAAGCCTTGTTCGCCTGGACGTGAAAGCGGCAACGCTCGACCACCGCGGGCTCAGCGCCGAAGTCATCGCCACCGACGGCCCCTACGGAAACCTGGTAACCAATATTGACGCTGAGCAATTCAATCAGCTCGGTTATCAACTGGGCCAGCAAATCACGGTTCGCCTTGGCGACAAAGAAATAAAACTCGTCCTGGCACGGACTTTCAGTGACGTCCCCGTGAGCCAGCCGCTTCTTTATGTTGACTCGCGCGGACACTTGGCCTTGGCGGTAAATCAAGGCAGCTTCGCGGCGTTATATAACGTCAAGCCACCGACCCCCATTTTCATCTCTCGTCCACAGAAATAGAAGGTCAGCCTTCGCCAGTGGGTGTCTCCTTTTCTTTCTATCCGCGTCATTAGCGTTTATCAGCGGCAGGATTGTTCTTTTTTTGGTTTCGTGCAACAAAAAAACCAGCCGCAAGCGGCTGGCCTTTGTTCCTAACAAAAAGATTCCAACTGGCAATTCAGCCGGCTTTACAGCCAGCCGTGCAGTCGGGCATCTCTGGGGGCGGCAGCATCGCCAACGAACAGGCGGGGCATGCTGGGCCTGAAGCTCTTCACCCTGAATCTCACTCTTTTCCAACTGACACAGGGCAGGGTTAAAGTTGTTCGGTCGTGCAGCGGGCAATTCTTAAAGCTTGCCTCACCGGCTTGCCGTCAGATCTGCGAATACCGTGACGGAACGTCTTGCAAACTAGCACCCGTCCATTGATTGTCGGTACGCGGTGTGGAACTCCACGGGCGACCTGCGAACGCCTTGTGTGCAACTACCTGTTTTTTCTTGTGGACGGTTTGGCTCAACTCCATCGCTGGTATTCGTGTTCGTCCGGCCAGCCGGGTTGAGAAAGGGCAATCATACGCCCGGGTTTTGCGTCAGTCTGTGACAGGAGCACCGGGGGAAGGGTCTTCCATCCTTCGCGGACGAAAGGCCGGCTGGAACTCCCATGCACGCATCATTTGCGGTCCACGGACGTTATCGTACGGTTTGCGCAAACCGAACGGCTTCAAATCAGAGGACGCCTACCCCAGCCGAAGAGACAGAACTTTTTCTTGATCGTGAAAAATTGTAGCGATTCCGGTGCAGTGGCGTCAGATGCCAAAGGTGCCTGGCGGTAGTTGCCGTAGGTCTACTGTCAACCCTGGTTTAGTGCATTGGCCGTTCAGGAGCCCTCACGGAAACAACAGCTTAGCGGTTGGCTGGTCCGCCGGACGTCGGGTTTGCGCTAGGCGAGCTGCCGGATGCCGGTCCCGTGCTCGACTGGCCTTCATTGCCTTGGGCCGAGGCTTTCTGTGCCGCTGCCAAATCAGCCTGCAGCTGGTCAATTTTCTTTTGGTACAGGGCCGCGTTCTTGCGGTCGCCATCCAGGGCGTCTTGATACATCTGGCGGCGGAAGGCATCTGTTTCCTTGGCCAGCAATTCTTCAAAGCGCTGGGCGGAACGCTGCCAGCCGTCTCGTTGCGCCACGCTCGAGCTCAAGGCGTCTTTCAATTCGTTGAGCAAGGCCACGCTCTTGCCGGCAGCCGTTGGTTTACCAGCGCCGCTGGCGCCGGTCTGGGCGGACCCGGTCTGGGCGGACGATGTTGCGTTCGCCGAACCGTCTTTCACACTTGCGCCCGCGGGAGAGGCGGCCGCCGGCCGGGCTTGGGGAATATCGTCTTCCGTCAGGACTTTCGCCGTCTTCTTGCTCTCCCTGCTTTGCTTGGCGATCTCAGCCACTGACGGCTGGTCAGACTGCGCCACGCCCGCGCTGCAGGCTATCAGCAGGAATCCAGCTATCGTCCAGAAAGTTTTTGTCATACGTCGTGTCCTCAAAACATCAACTCGTGTGTGGCCAGAAGCCTGGGTGGGCGGCTGCCACCGACTTTCTTCAAGGCGCAGACGTCATAATGAAAGTTAATGCTGCCGCCAAAAGTGTCGGTTAGCGCCACGTCGGTCGCGCTCACGTCTTCGCCCGCCAGAATCGATCCATAAAGGTTTGTGCTTTGGCCTGCGCCGCCGGTAAAGGAAACTTTACCTCGCACCAGAATCAGGCCGAACCAGTTCAGGCCACCGTTGACCTCCAAGTCGCCATCCACAATGAGGATGCCGGAGCCGCTGGCGGCTGAGGTCAGCTTGACGCTGCCTCCAATGTATTCCGTCACGGCGTCCACGCTGCCCGGCTCGGTGGGCAGCCCGCTGGGATAAGTTCCAAACGCCTGGCTGGTTTGCGTCCCGCAATTTAGATACGTGGGCGGCTTGGCAAAGAAATTCGCTGTGCCGGTGCAACTGTAGCCCGGAGATTGGGCTGAAGCCTTGTACGTATTGATGAGATCGTCAATGTTGTACGGCCAGGGAGTGACGTTCTGCATGGAGGCTGCCCCGGTCGGGTCTGTCCCGTAACTGGAGATCGTGTCACCGGCTCCACCGGTAACCGAAACGGTGTTTTGCGTATAGACCGCGTGGGCCTGGTCGTAGCATCCAGTGCCGCCGCAAGCTGTCACGTCCTTCCCGCCAATTTTCGCCGTGGTGCAGGTGCAGGTGCAATTATCGTACGCGTTGATGATGAAACTGCCCTGCAGGTTCACCGGGGCTTGGGTGGAAATCGGGGCGGGCGGCACCAGCGCGGGCGTTAAGGCAACTTCCATTTGCACCATGCGCCGGGCGCCGGAATTCTGGCCGAACTTAGGAGTCACTGCCAGCGAGGTCAACAGCCATACGGGATTTGCCGTCGGCGTCTGTCCTGTGCATGTCTGCCCCACGGGGATAGCCACTTCCTTGGTTCCATCCCAGCAGACCTGCAGCCCGTTCGAAGCTGTCCCATCCACGGTGCGATTCAGCATACCCATGTAGTTCTGCTTGTTGGTGATCCTCACCCATTTAAAGGCCAACGCGTCCGCTCCGTTGATGCCGGGAATGCTGGTCGTCGTCATGGTAGGCGCAGTGTAGTAAACCGAAGAACCCATCAGCATGGACCCGGAACACGGACCGGCCGTGGGCGTGAGAGCCGGAAACCCGGTGAACTTTTCCTGGCACAACTCCGTGTCCAGGTAAGGATTGGTGGCGAGCGTGGCCCCGGTAGCGGTTGTGGGATCAATGGCCTCGCCTGAAGTCGGGTTCTTGATGTAGATCACGCCGGTGTTCGCGGACGCCAACGGCATGGTCAAAGCGCTGGCAGCGGCGTTCAGCACGCCGCTAGGGGCCAGGAGAACGCGTACGTTCTCACCCCCGGCGCGCGCGGCAAAATAAGCTCTCTGCGCGTCGCGATAATTGTTGTTGATGCTGTTCTCGGTGTCCGCCATGAACATCAGCCCCGTGCCAATGGCTGCCAGCAGCACCAGCGCCAGCAACGCGACCATGAGCGCCATGCCCTGCTCTTTCCTCGCCCGAATTCTTTTAATCAACTTCATCGCGTGCTCCTTACTCACTAATTGTTCGGTAATCGGGCCATGCCGGTCATGGTCACCTGAATGGACTTGTGCAAGTCACTGTCGTTGGCAGTGCCCTGGGTGGTGAATGTTATGCGCACCGCCTTGATATTGAGCAGCTTTTGAAACGTTGGATCGGTCTGGGCGGCCGATGACAGTACCAGCGGAACACTGGTGTCAATCACGCTGCCATCCGCCGCGTACGCCAGGAAAAGGGGCTGGCCCGCAATAGGTATCACGTTCTGTACTTGCGTGTAATACACCGGCGCCGGCTGGGCCCACGGCCAGGCGCCGTCAACTTTAGAATTCGAACTCCGCCGCAGGCACGGACAGGGATTCCCGCCCGGTCCTCCCCAGGTGCTGCCGTCGTCATAGTGGTAGCGGATCACTTCCACCACGCCGTCGCTGTCCACGTCGCCTTCCATCGCCAGGTCGGTTTGTGAGATGGACCATACCCCTACCGCCGTAAAGCCGGAACTGAGATCATACCGGTTCGCGAATAACCTGGGGGAAGGATAGGCTGCCTGATGCAGGTCGCGCGTGAACTGGTCAATGAAATCGCGCTCTTGCTGGGTCAGGTCCAGCTTCTGCGACTCCACACGGTAACGCACCTGGGCCCGCTCAATCTGGCTGAAGATTGCTCCCACCACAATTGAAAGCAGCAGAGCGACAATCAGAAGCTCGATCAGCGAGAAACCCGCCTGCCTGGAGGTTGATTTGGTTCTCATGCGGCCCTCACATGCTCACCACGGTCCGCAGCGTCACCGGCGGAACAAAGATGATTCCCGTGTTGGTTGCGACAAACGGCTGGCGGGCTGAAACCGTCACCAGCTTTCCCCATCCGCCAACGCCCATAGCCTTGACGCTCCAGCGCACGTCATACAGCGTTATCAGCCCGTTGTTTCCGCATACCGTGTAGTTCATCTGGTAGTTCCCGGCGTTGAGTGCGGCCGCGGTATTTGCGCTGAAATCCACGTCTCCGTTGGTCTTTAAGGTCGCTCCGCCCGGCGCCGTGTTGATCTTCAGCGTACTGGTTGCCGGATTGGTCTGGACGCAGTCCGTGACCGCCACGACCGGATTGCTATTGGTGGGCGCTGCGGAGATCTGTTCGATCACCGTTTGCGCAATGTTCGTGGCCGTCGTGTCCACGCGGTTGCTGTTGTTCCTGGTCATTCCCATGATGACCATGACCATGCCGCCCAGCACTCCAACCGTGAGGACCATCATGGCTACGGATAATTCCACCAGGCTGAATCCCTGGGCGCGGTTGCGAGTTCGTCTTCTCATATTCACCGTTCTACCTCTCTACTGCCAGCAAGCCGGGTACCCGCAGGTTGTGGAAGTTGCGTCCAGACTTGCCAAATGCCAGCTCTTGACTCTCCCCGCCGCCGTTACCGTAACTGCCGACCAGGATTTGTGGCCATCGCTGATAAACCAGCCAAAAACCGGCGTGGCTCCAGTGGCGTCCTGTTGTTGGCAAACTGCGGGGCCTGCGGCGCCCTCCACGCACGGCAATCCTCTGGCGTTAAAGCCGATCACCGTTCCGATTTGCAGCTTTGGGCTTCCCGGCGTCCCTGACACGCCCAGATAAGCATCCAGTTGGGCATGATCGGGCAGTCCGGTTTGCTGGAAGGAGACAATCGAACTCAGCGCTACGTCCCCGTTTCCCGCCACGTACGTCGTGACTGATGGATCTGTATTCACGAACACCATGTTCGGGGTGCTCGTGGTGTTGTACTGGGTGTAGGCAGGCTGGTTGCTCTTCACCGCCTGGAGTCTGGCTTGTTGTATCATGCTCGCGGCCGAGCGCGCGGAGGCGTCGAGTTTGTATGTTATGTTGATCCGCTGAATCGATGGTATGGCAATGGCAGCGATGATAACGATGATAATCACCACCAGCAACAATTCCACCAGAGAGAACCCAGACTCACGTTTCCGCATCTTGACCACACCCCATAACTTGTCTATCGCCCATCTCAACCAAAACTTAAGCCCGATGGTGCCGTAGGGCGATTGGCCTTTCGCGCACGCGATCTCTGAACAGCCAGAGGTTAGTAGAAGGGGAGAACCAGATTGATCAAAATAACCTTGGTTTCGGAGTGGAAGTCCCAAAGTAATATGCTGACTTGAACGATTCGCGTGGCCTCACGCCACGGGCGTAATCGTGGTGGCTGTAAGTATCCAGCCCTTCTTGACTTGCTGCCATACTGAAACCACACGCAGGCCTTTGTCTGCGGAACGGTTGGCTGTGGAGACGTAGCTCAATTGCAAAAGGTACGTAACCACCATGTCCGCTCCTTCGGGCTGCACTGAGACCTCAGCCAATGAGAATTCCCTTATCTGGCTCGTCTTCCAGTGCTGGACCCAGCTTTCGCGGTTGGAAACCTGCCCGCGTTCGTCCACACCCACAAACATCGGCGCCAGCCGGTATTCCACATTTTTCCAGTCACCATCGCGGATGCTCTTCCACATCAGCCGCTCGTATTGCTCGGCGCCGGTTGCGTTCGTCCAGGTGGGATGCTTGGGCGGGCCGCCGCAGCCAGCAAAAAGCAACCAGACCAAAACCACAGAGGCCACAGAGAAACACAGAGATGATTGGCTATGGTGGCGACTGCCGCGTCTGATTTCACGTCGAGTTCGATTCGACTTAGCCATAAGATTCGGTGCTGTTAGAGATTATCACCCTCATCGCGAATACAAAAAGGCAAAGGGTCACATCGGAAATCCAGCCTCCTCTGTGACCCTCTGTGTTCTCTGTGGTAAAGCTGTGTTAGTCGCCGAACACTTCTTCCTTTTTCTTGGCGGCTTCCGCCTTCGCGCCGTTGCCGTTTGACGTGATGGCGCCCAGCGGGACGAACCCGCCTTGCGCCTTGGGCTCTTTGAGAATGTGCTCGCGATAGAGCGATTCCATGCGGGCATCATCGGCGGATTTCTTGATCTTCTCGTCGCGCGCGCGGAGCTTTTCTTCGCGGGCGGTCTTGGCGATGCCCAGATCGTCCAGAGTGTGGTTGCGCTCAGCCTGCACGTGGTCTTCATTCAAACGGAGTTTGTGCGAGCCCTCGGCCAGGCCCACGGCCTTGCCGCCGGCAAAGATTTCATGCCGCCCATGCTCGTCATACCACTTGGTCAGCGTGGACGTCATGTGCATCTTCTCAATGATGTTGCGCCAGCCCACACCCGTGTTGTACGCGCAGAAGCTGATTTCGCCTTCCTGCGTGGCGTACGGGATGATGCACTGCTCGGTGCGGCGGAAGTCGTAGTTGTACAGGTCCTGGAACCACATGCCCGCGATGAACAGGAAGTTCCAGCGGTCCTGGCGGCGCCTCTTGATGTCTTCAATGGTGCGGTCGCCGTCCACCTTGCCGTATTTCTCGTCGGCCTTCTTGGTGGCGCCAAACGTCTTGTCGAACTTGCGCAGCAGGTCAATCAGCTTGAAGTGCTTGGGCGCCTGGAACGGATCGTAATTGCGCGCCAGCGCCAGCGCCATGCCGACGACGGAGAGGAACCTTCCGCGCCCTGCGTCCGTAACTTTGGCAACGTCTTTCGCGATGCGGTCGCCATTCAGGAACGCCGTGACCGGCACGGCTTCTTTGGTTTCCTTGTCGATCATGACCGCCATGCCCGTGCCGCAATTCGGGTGGCAGCCGCAGGAGAGTTGGCCCCAGTCGTTCTTCACGTCGTTGACGTGCATGAGGTCAGCCCAGTCGCTGAAGGTGCCCATGAAGGAGATCGGGAACCAGTCGCGCGAAGGTTCGCCCAAGCCAGTTTGATTCTTTACGTCGTGCGCCAGGTGGGACAACGTGTAGCGCTGTGCCTGGCGGCGTTCGTCGGTGACGGCTTCGTCGCGTCCAGTGAAGCTTACGGGCTGGAAGCTCAGGAAGCTGATCGTCTTTGGATTGTCTAACGCGAAC
>JBGPLR010000142.1:0-7451 GCA_041486545.1 Terriglobia bacterium | reverse complement strand
CTATCAATCTATGTCTATCCGATCCATGACCGGGTTCGCGCAGGTGAAGTCCCAGGCCGGGGACGGCGTTTCCTTCACTCTGTCACTCAAGTCCGTCAACCACCGTTTTCTTGACCCCCAGTTGCGGTTGCCCGCGGACATGGATGAGTTGGAAATGAAAATCCGCCGCGCGCTGAAAGAGCGGCTGGCGCGCGGGCACGTGGAAGTCACGCTGACCGTGGACCGCCGCGGCGTTGAGGGTTTTGATTTCAACCGCGAACTGGTAGGCGGATACGTGGCGGCGTTTCGCAAAGCGGCCAGAGAATTCGGCACCGTGGGCGAACCTGACTTGAACGTGGTGTTCCGCATGCCGGGTGCGCTGGGCGAAAGCGCCAGCCTTGACGGCAATTTTCAATCAGCGGTCATGGCCAGCCTGGACCAGGCCGTGGAAAAACTCAATGTGATGCGCGAGCATGAAGGCCGCGACACCACCGCCGAGCTTCGCCGCCGCCTCAAGGTCCTGGAAGACGCGGCCGAAGAAGTTTCCAAGATGCGCTCCGCCGTGACCCGCGCCGTGATGGAGAAAGTGCGCGGGCGCATGCAGGAGCTGCTGGATAACGCCAACGCCAAGGCCGACCCGGACCGCATCCTGCAGGAAGCCGCCCTGCTGGCCGAACGCAGTGATGTGCAGGAAGAGCTGGTCCGGTTGCAGACGCACATTGAACATTTCCGTAAATTGCTGGACCACGGCGGCGAAGTTGGTAAGAAGCTGGATTTTCTTCTGCAGGAGCTGAATCGCGAGAGCAACACTATGCTCTCCAAGACCTCCGGGGTTACCGGGGAAGGTTTGCGCATCACCGAACTGGGCTTGCTGATGAAGTCAGAGATTGAAAAATGCCGCGAACAGGTGCAAAACCTGGAATGAGCGGAATCCTGTTTATCATCTCTGCGCCTTCCGGCTCCGGTAAATCAACCCTGGTGAATGAGCTGCGCAAGTTTGTGCCCAACCTGGAGTTTTCCGTTTCTTACACCACCCGGCCGCCGCGCGGCAGCGAGCAGGACGGCCGCGAATACCATTTCATCGCGCGCGAAGAGTTTGAGCGGATGATCGTCGCGGACGGCTTCTTTGAATACGCGGAAGTTTTCGGCAACTATTACGGCACCGCCAAAAGCGTGCTGGCCGACGCCGCCCGCGCCGGCAACGATCTGCTTTTGGATATTGACGTCCAGGGCGAACGCCAGGTCAGGCAGCGTATGCCGGAAGCTGTGAGCATCTTTGTTTTGCCGCCCAGCCGCGCGGAACTGGAGTCGCGCCTGCACAAACGCAGCATCAGCGAAAACGTCCACCCCGGTGAGATCCGCCGCCGGTTGGACACGGCCCGCCGGGAGATTGAGAACTATCCCAATTACGATTATATTTTAGTGAATGACCACCTGGAGCAGTCGGTGGACCGGCTGGTGGCGATTGTTCTGGGTGAGCGCATTCGGCGCTCAGGGGAACCCCCTGCGCCCGGCCAGAAACATTACTTAGTGAATGCGGAGAAATGCCTGAAGTCTAGAATGGAGCAGGAAATCAGGGCTATTCTGGATTCATTCCGTTCCCCTCCGCAGGCGTGATCTCAAAAGCATGAGGTGATGATCGCCATGAAACTCAAAGACGGCTTTGACAGCAACTACCGCTATGTCCTGGTGGCGGCGCGGCGTGCGCGCCAGCTTTCCGGCGGCGCTCCCCCGCTGCTCAGCACCAACTCGCGCAAAGTCTGCAAGATCGCCCAGGAAGAAATTGACGCCGGCAAAGTGCAGTTCGTGCAGGGCCAGGCCGCGGCCGTGCCTCCGGAAAAGACGCCGGAGAAGTGATTACATCTTTTTAGGACTAACGACACCTGATAGGCTGTGTCATCCTGAGCGTAGCGACGCTGCGCAGCAAGGCGTCGCGAAGTCGAAGGACCCCGAGAACCCGTCCCTAAAACATGCAGCTTCAGGGAGTTCTCACAACACTCCCAGGCTCGAGCGCGCTGAACCTTCCTGTCTTTGTGGCGGTCGCTAAGAGATGAGCGCATCTAGGAACGTCCGGCGGGAATCGGGGCATCGAGTCCATAACTATCTGTAAAGCATCTAACGTACTACAATCTCCCTATGAAGGTCGCTCTGGGCGTTACCGGTGGAATCGCCGCTTATAAAGCTGCGGAACTGGTGCGTTTATTGCAGGACCGTGGCATGCGCGTGCAGGTGGTGATGACCCGCGCGGCCCAGGAGTTCGTGCGGCCCCTTACATTTGCCGCGCTCAGCGGCGAAAAAGTGATTACTGACTTGTTCGGCGCCGGAGCCGAAGAGCCCAACATTGATTCCGCCGTAGAGCACATTGCCGTGGCCCAGGCCATTGACGCGCTGGTCGTCGCGCCAGCAACGGCGGACGTCATCGCCAAGTTCGCCCACGGCGAAGCCAATGATTTTCTGACGACATTGTTTCTAGCCACCACGGCGCCCGTCGTCGTGGCCCCGGCGATGAACGTAAACATGTGGGAGCATGCCGCCACACAAGCCAACATTGAGACTCTCAAGCAGCGCGGCGTGAAAGTGGTAAGCCCCGACAGCGGTTATCTGGCCTGCGGCATGATCGGCGCCGGACGCCTGGCCGCCAATGACAAAATTGTGGACGCGGTGCTGGCCGCGCTGGGCGCTGCGCCTGACCTGGCGGGCGAGACCGTGCTGGTCACGGCCGGAGGCACGCGCGAGCCGATTGACCCCGTGCGCTACATCGGCAACCGCTCCAGCGGCAAAATGGGTTACGCCCTGGCCGAAGCGGCGTTGCGTCGCGGAGCCAAAGTGATTTTGATTAGCGGTCCTACCGCGCTCAAGCCGCCTTCGGCTGCCGAGTTCGTGCCGGTGCAAACCGCCAAAGAAATGCGCGAAGCCGTTCTGGCGCACATGGATCGCGCCACTATCGTGATCAAAGCCGCTGCCGTCGCCGACTTCACCGTCCGCAACGCCGCCGAGCAGAAGATCAAACGCAAAGGTCCCGTAACGCTGGAGCTGGAGCCGACGGCCGACATCCTGGCTGAAGTGGGCGCGAAGAAGGGCTCGCGCATCGTGGTCGGCTTTGCCGCCGAAACGCAGGACACTCTGGAAAATGCCCGCAAGAAGCTGGAGAGCAAATCGCTGGACGCCATCGTGCTCAACGATGTTTCACGGCCCGGCATCGGCTTTGATTCGGAGCGCAACGCGGTCACCATCCTTACGCCGCATAGCGCCGAAAGCATTCCGGAAATGACCAAGTGGGAAGTCGCGCATCGCGTGTTGGACGCCGTGGTCAAGATCAAAGCTGAACGCGCCGCACACGTAGCTCGCCGATAGCAGCTCTTTCTCTGTTCTGCAAGGCAACGCTTCAATTAAACTGTTTTCCCATGCCCAAACCTCTGGACCCCGCCACCAAAAAGCAACTGGCCGCCCGCGTGGATTATTACCGCGAAATGGGCATCTACGATTTCTACCGTCGTCCAGTGGAAACTCTGGCTGAAGACGACAGCGCCATGGCGCAAGCCTCCACCGTTGATACCGGCGACGCTACGGGCAACGAACTCGCGGACCCGCCTCAGACTATCGCAGGCTCTCTGCCTGTCATCGCCGACAAGCCTGCTGCGCTGCAAGCCATTCGCGAAGACATCGGCGACTGCACTCGCTGCCGTCTGCACAAAGGCCGCACCAATCTGGTGTTTGGTGTGGGCAACGTCAACGCCGACATCATGTTCGTGGGCGAAGGTCCGGGCGCCGACGAGGACGCCCAGGGCGAGCCCTTTGTTGGCCGCGCCGGACAACTGTTGAACAACATGATCGCCGCCATGGGCATCCGCCGCGAGGACGTTTACATCGCCAACGTGGTCAAGTGCCGTCCGCCGGGCAACCGCACGCCGGAGAAAGACGAGTGCGACACCTGCTCGCCGTTTCTCATGAGCCAGATTGCCGTGATCCAGCCGAAAGTCATCGTGGCGCTGGGCGCCGTCTCCGCCAAAAACCTGTTGGCCATGAATGATTCCATGGCTAACCTGCGCGGGCGCTGGTATGACTTCCGCGGCGCCAAGCTGGCCGTTACCTATCACCCCGCTTATCTTCTTCGTGACCCGCGGCAGAAAAAGGAAGCGTGGAAAGATCTGCAGATGGTCATGCAATACCTGGGCCTGCAGGCTCCGGCAAAAACCCAGGAGTAAGTCCTAGTCCGGCGGAACGTTCTTGATCACCAGAGCGGAAGCTTGCTTTTCAAGAATGGCTGCGTTTGCCGTATCACCCATATCACGCAATAGAGCGGCGTGGTCCCTCAAGACCTGCTTGAGTCTCTTGGTATATTCGTCCTTCAGGAATTCAGATTCAATTTGCTGGTAGGCCTTTTTGTAGGTTGCTTCCGCTTTTGTGTAGAACCCTTCGGCCTCGCCGCGCCTGCCTGATCCCCACAATCCGTTGGCAACATGATATTGGGCCGCGGCAAGTTCAGCCCCATTGGGACCGCCTATTTGTTGGACGAATTCCAGTTCTTTCTGGTAGTTCTCTAGAGCCTCAGCAAATTGTCTCTGGCGGAACAGCGCGTGGCCGGTCTGTTGAAAAGCGCCGGAGCGTTCCAGTCTGCGTGCCGGATCGAGTTGCAACGCAAGCCCGATCGCCTGCTTGCAAGTCTTCTCCGCATTGACCCAGTCGGCCTCTCGCACCTGTTTGCGGCAAAGATCTTCCGTCGCGTAGTACTTTTGAGCGATCTCCGCCTCTTTCTTCAGCTTCACCTCGTCCAAAGGTTCTTCAAAAGCGAACGGAACAGAGACTAGGGTTTGCACGGTACCTGGCTTTCCTTCGATCAAGAACGGCCTGTATTTCCATTTGAGCACAGCATCTAGAGCGGCTTGCATGAGGATGGGGCTGCCTGACACAGGCTTCGCCGTTACAACAGAGCCAATCTCCGAAATCGTCAAGTCAATTGTTGCGCTTCCCTGGATGTGCAAGCTGCGCGCAATTGGCGGATAAACCGGTTTGGCCCAATCAGCCAGATGCTTTGCAGCTTCCTCTGGGGAGACGCGGGCGATGTTGGGCAGGCCCTGAACCATTAGTACCGCGATCAGGATGGCGCTGAACATAGGGGACATGTCTGGAATTATATAAAGAGGATTCTCGGAAGGGCGTATTTGTTCGCGGAACGTCTTCCAAGACGCTGCGCTGTTCTTGCCTACCGATGCGAAGCCCCACCGCTACTTGCAGCGGTCGCCGAGTCCTGGGTCAGCCGCACTTCGATTGCCCCTTCATCATTTTTATGGAGAGCGGGGCCGGAGTACGTATGCGTGTGGCCTTGCGCGTCAGCAAACTGGATTTTCAAAGCGCCGGTCTCTAACGGTTTGATCTTGTATTGGAAGCTTTTACCCGGCTCCAGCACGTTGACGCCGAAGGTGGCTCCGGGATAATCCACCACAATCGTGGACACCGGCTGCTGACTGGCGTTGACCAGGGTGACTTGCACCACGCGCGAGCGGCAACCCGTGGCGGCCATCAGAGCCAGAAGAAGAAACAAAGTGTTTCGCATAATGATTGGGCCGCTTTTCATTTCTTTTCGATCACCCGCGCGCTCAGTACCGCGCCGTTGCGGTTGTCGTGCAACTTCAAAGGGAAAACCAGAATGTTCCAGTTCCAGCGCTGGCGCTTTTTGGCGGGAAGATGCGGCAGCCCGCGGAAGCTGCGGTCCACATAAGTTTCGCGCGTGTCAGCCACGGTGCGCAGAATGTCTTTCCATTCGCCGCCCAGCTCTGGAAATTCATCAAAACGGTTCCGGCCGATGAACCATGTCCGCTTTTTGTCATAGAGACGGGCAAAGTATTCGTTCACATATTCCCAGTTGCCGTCGCGGTCCAGGACCTCCAGCACCACGTCGTCGCCCATGGCCATGGCAATGCGCGAGTAAAAGAAGTCACGTGCGTCCACCACCACCGGTTTGCCGCGGCGCTTGGCTTCAAAGGAGCGCAACGCGGCCAGAAGGTCGTCCACGGAACTGTAACCCTTGAGCAGGTGCATGTCTTCCACGCCGCCAAACTTTCGTTCCAGCGTTGCCGAAAGAATGATGATCGGCACTTCCGGGCGCTTGTCGCGCAGTGACTGGGCAACTTCCGTGCCGAACTGGCCCGCGCCCAGGTGGTAATCGAGCACGGCAATGTCAATTTCATGCAAGTGCGTTTCCGCTTCTTCAACGGAAGCGGACGTCACCGCTTCATATCCGTTCTGGCGCAGGATGGCGGCGCGCAGAATCAGATTGTCATGCTGGTCATCCAGCAGAAGCACGCGAATTGGTCGTTTGCCGGTTTCCATTCAGGTCTTCGGTTTCAGGTTTTCGGCCTGGGTTTTCGGTCTAACGATGATTCTTGTGGTTTCTGGCGATCATTCTTCTTCGCCGGTCTTATTCGCTTCGCGCACGGCCTTGGCCAGTTCCGGCAGCCGGTTGAAAATGGCCACGCTGCGCAGCCACTGCTTATTGTCGAAAGCCGGACTGCCGCTGACCACGGCGCCAGGCTCAATATCGCCATGCGTTCCGGACTGCGCGGTGACCACCACGCCGTCGCCCAGCTTGCAATGTCCGGCAATGCCCGCCTGCCCGGCGAGGATCACGTTCTTGCCGAGTTCGGTGGAGCCGGCCAGTCCTACCTGCGCGCACAGCAATCCGTTTTCTCCCACGATGCAGTTGTGGCCCACCTGGACCAGATTGTCGAGCTTGCTCCCGCGGCCGATGCGGGTTTCGCCCAGGCTGGCGCGATCAATGCAGCTGTTGGCCTGTACCTCCACGTCATCTTCAATCACCACGATGCCGGTCTGCGGGATCTTGTGCCAGCGGCCTTCATCATCTTTGGCAAAGCCGAAACCGTCCGAACCCACCACCACGCCGTTGTGCAGCAGCACGTTGTTGCCGATCTGGCAGTTCTCGCGCACGGCCACATGCGAGTGGGCGAAAAAGTTGTTGCCGATCCGGACGCCGCGGTAGATCACCACGTGCGGAAGCAGGGTGCAGTTTTCGCCGATCTCCACGCCGGCCTCAAGCACCACATGAGCGCCAATGGACGCGTTGTCCCCGATCTTCGCTGAAGGATGCACCACGGCCGAAGGATGCACGCCGCGATCGTACTTTGGCGCCTGATAGAAAAGCTCCATCACGCGCGCGTACGCCAGGTGCGGGTTCGGCGTACGCAGGCAGGGTTTGTCTTTATCCGGGGCCGGGAACTTGTCATCCACAATCAGCGCGGATGCCAGCGTGGTTTTGGCGGCGGAGGCGTATTTCTTGTTGGCGATGAAGGTGATCTTCCCCGGCGCCGCGGATTCCACCCCGGCCACTCCGGTGATTTCCGCGTCCGCATCCGGCGGTTCCAGCCTGGCTCCGATCCTGGCGGCGATGTCCTTGAGCTTCATGGGTCACAAATCCTCGAGGGGCGTTGCCAGGCAACTGCCCGAACCCGTGATTG
>JBGPLR010000141.1:0-7452 GCA_041486545.1 Terriglobia bacterium | reverse complement strand
TACGCCTGAGGATCTGCACCCAAAGGTATACACTTTTCGGTGGTTCGCAAGAACTCGTCCGGCCAGTAAGCGAACGGCCCAGGCTTGCTTACTTTCACAGCTTCGCCATGTCTAACCGTCATTGTCTCGGGTCTTTACCGTCGCATCTGACCCCGAACCCTCAGGAGAGAGAAAACTATGAAGCTTCGCAGCTTGATCTTTATGCTTGCGCTGGCCGTGCTGGGCAGCGCCGCCGGCGCCATCGCCCAAAGCAATATTGATATTCCCTACCAGAAGTTCGTACTGGACAACGGTCTCACGTTGATTGTCCATGAAGACCACAAAGCACCCATCGTGGCGGTGAACGTGTGGTACCACGTGGGATCGAAGAACGAGAAGCCCGGCAAGACCGGCTTTGCCCACCTGTTTGAGCACCTGATGTTCGGCGGCAGCGAAAACAACAAGGCCCGCTACATTGACGCCATGGAGCGCATCGGCGCCACCGACCTGAACGGCACCACCAATCCTGACCGCACCAACTATTTTGAAAACGTGCCTACCTCGGCCCTCGACTACACGCTGTTCCTGGAGTCAGACCGCATGGGCCACCTGCTGGGCTACCTGGACAAGGCCACGCTGGACCTGCAGCGCGGCGTGGTGCAAAACGAAAAGCGCCAGGGTGAGAACCAGCCGTACGGCGTGACGCGCCAGCTGATTACGCAGAACACTTATCCCGCCGGTCATCCTTATTCCTGGACCACCATCGGCGAAATGGCCGACCTGGACGCCGCTTCCATGGACGACGTGCGCGAATGGTTCAAGACTTACTACGGCCCATCGAACACGGTGATCGTCCTGTCCGGCGATATTGACGCCAAGACGGCAAAAGAAAAAGTCGAAAAGTATTTCGGCGATATTCCTTCCGGCCCGCCCACAGCGCACCAGGAAGTGTGGGTCGCCAAGATGACCGGCATGCATCGCCAGATTGTGCAGGACCGGGTTCCCCAAGCGCGGATTTACAAGATCTGGAACGTCGCGCCGTATGGCACCGCGGACGCCGACTATCTCAATCTGGTGAGTGATGTCCTCGCCCAAGGCAAGACCTCGCGGTTCTACAAGCGCCTGGTCTATGACGACCAGATCGCCACCGACGCCTTCGCCTTCATCTTTCAGCAGGAGATTGGCAGCCAGTTCCGCGTGCAGTCCACCGCGCGCCCCGGCCAGGACCTGGTTGCCGTGGAAAAAGCGTTGAACGAAGAGCTGGCGCGTTTCCTCAAAGACGGCCCCACCGCGGAAGAGCTGCAGCGGGTGAAAACGCAATACGCCGCCAACTTTGTGCGCGGCATCGAGCGCATTGGCGGCTTCGGCGGCAAGTCTGACCGGCTGGCGCAAAACCAGGTATTCCTGGGGAGCCCGGACGCTTACAAAATCACGCTGAAGCGCATACAGGACGCCACGGCGGACGACCTGAAGGCTGCGGCCAATCGCTGGCTCGCCGACGGAGTCTACATCCTGGAAGTGCATCCTTTCCCGACGTACAAGAACGCAGCCGCCGGCGTGGACCGCACCAAGCTGCCGGAACCCGGCACGCCGCCTGAGCTCAAGCTGCCCAAGCTGCAGCGCGCCACGCTCAGTAACGGCGCAAAACTGGTCCTTGCGGAACGGCATGAAACCCCGCTTGTGAACGTCTGGATGGTGTTGGACGCCGGCTACGCGGCTGACCAGTTCGCTTCACCGGGCACTGCCAACATGACCGCGAACCTGCTGGATGGCGGCACGACGACGCGCACCGCGCTGCAGATCAGCGATCAACTGGCCATGCAGGGCGCGCGCTTGAATGCCGGGGCCAACCTGGATTCGTCGTTTGTCAACTTGTCTGCCCTCAAGTCCAACCTGGATGCGTCGCTGGAGATTTTCGCTGACGAGATCCTGAATCCCGTCTTTCCTGATTCCGATTTCAAACGCATCCAGAAGCAGCAGCTCGCGGGCATCAAGCGGGAGGAAAGCTCGCCCATCCAGATGGCCCTGCGCGTCTTCCCCGGGCTCATCTATGGCGCTGGTCATGCTTACGCCAACCCGCTGACTGGTTCAGGGACGCCGGAAAGCGTCGGCAAATTGACGCGCGACGATCTGGTGAAATTCCACAGCGTGTGGTTCCATCCCAACAACGCCACCATCATTGTTGTCGGCGATACCACGCTGGCGGAGATCAAGCCCAAACTGGACAAGCTGTTTGCCGGCTGGAAGCCCGGGACCATCCCGAAGAAGAATGTCAGCGCCGTGCAGATGGCCGCCAAGCCGGTGGTCTATCTCATGGACAAGCCGGGCGCATTGCAGTCAACCATCATGGCCGGTCACGTGGCGCCGCCCCGGGCCAATCCCAAGGAAGTCGCCCTGGTGGCGCTGAATGACGCTTTCGGCGGCAGCTTTGGCTCGCGCATCAACATGAATCTGCGCGAAGACAAACACTGGTCTTACGGCACATTCTCTCTTCTGTGGGACGCTCGCGGACAGCGGCCCTTTATAGCCCTGGCCCCGGTGCAAACCGACAAGACCAAAGAGTCGCTGGCGGAACTGAACAAGGAACTGCGCGGGATTGTAGGCGACAAGCCCATGACTGCGGAAGAACTGTCCAAGGTCCAGTCCAATGAAACTCTCAGTTTGCCCGGTTCGCGTGAAACCATTGACTCGGTGAGCGAGTCCATCCTGCAGCAAGTGCAGTTCGGACTGCCCGATGACTACTATGAAACGCTGGCCGGCAAAATCCGCGCGCTCAAGACCAGCGACATGGCTGACGCCGCCAAAACGCTCATCCATCCTGACAACCTGGTGTGGGTGGTGGTTGGCGACCGCGCCAAGATTGAAGCCGGCGTGCGCGAACTCAATCTGGGCGAAATCCGCATCCTGGATTCCAGCGGCAAACCGCAGTAGGTTTTCTAGCTAAGAAAGACAAAAGCCCTGGCGGAAGCGCTGGGGCTTTTTCATGCAAGAAGGTATGCCTTTCTCCGTTTGGCGCTCGGCCTCCGCGTCAGGACTGAATGCTGACTGCTGATTGCTGACTGCTTCTGCGTGTAAACTTATCGCTGTTCCACAAACAGGAGTCCTCATGGACCTGAACCTCAGCCCTTCTGAACTCAAATTCCAAACCGAGCTACGCGCATGGCTCTCCGCCAACGTCCCCAAAGGCTGGGACGCGCGCGGTGAACAATCGATGGAAGAGCGTTTTGACTTCCTCAAGAGCTGGCAGCGCAAGATGTATGAAGCCGGATGGGCCGGCGTGTCCTGGCCCAAGGAATATGGCGGGCGTGGCGCCACGCTGATGGAACAAGTCATCTTCTGGCAGGAACTGGCCGCGGCCGGAGCGCCGCCGCTGGCCAACGTCCTGGGCGTTGGACTGGTTGGGCCAACGCTGATCGCCTTCGGCACGGAGGCCCACAAGAAACGCTACCTGGCAAAAATTCTGAGCGCGGAAGAAATCTGGTGCCAGGGATTCTCCGAGCCCGACGCAGGTTCAGACCTGGCCAACGTTCGCTGCCAGGCGGAGCTGCAAGGCGACCACTACATCGTGAACGGGCAAAAAGTCTGGAACAGTTACGGCTGGGCCGCACACTGGTGCCAACTCGTCGTCCGCACCGACCCAACGGCCGCCAAGCACAAAGGTATGACCGTGCTGCTGGTGGACATGAAGTCCGCGGGCGTGGACGTGCGTCCGCTGCGCCAGATGACCGGCGAAACTGAATTCAACGAAATCTTTTTCCACGACGTTCGCGTGCCCCTGGAAAATGTTGTGGGCAAAGTGAACGAAGGCTGGGAAGTGGCCATGGGCACGCTGATGCATGAACGTGGCACGCTGGGCGCGGGCATTCAGGTCATGTATCGCCGCAACATGGAACGCCTGATCGAACTGGCGCACACCCAGCAGCGCAACGGGCGTCCCGCGGCGGAAGATGCGGTCATCCGGCAAAAGCTGGCGCAGTGTTATGCGGAAATCGAGATCATGCGCTGGAACCAGATGCGCGCTTTCAGCCGCATCAACGCCACGGGTGTGCCGGGGCCGGAAGGCTCCATCCAGAAAATCTTTTGGAGCGAGCTGAACCAGCGCTTCCAGCAAGTCGCGCAGGAGTTGCTTGGCCCGTACGGCCAGTTGGAAGCCGGCGACGCGCACGCGATTGACAACGGTTCATGGGCCTACGGCTACCTGCGCTCGCGCGGCAACACGATTGAGGCCGGTACGTCAGAAATTCAACGCAACATCATCGGACACTTTGTGCTGGGACTGCCGAAGAGTTACTAAGAAGCAATTGGCAATTAGCACTTTAGCGAAACCCAACACCTTTGAAACACGGAGGAAAGGAGGAAACGGAGGAGAAGAGATCGGGATCGCGCGTGATCGGGGATCTGAAGGCAAGACTCTCGATAGTTCCGATATCAATTCCTTTGCGTTCCTTCGCGCCCTTTGCGGTAAATGAGTTTTTCTTTAGGAGAGAACCATGCAGTTTGGACTCAGTGAAAGCCAGGAAATTCTGAAGCACACCGCGCGCCGTTTCTTTGGCGGCGAGCTGCCCATGGCGGAAGTCCGCCGGCTCATGGAGACCGCCACGGGCCACGACGAAGAACTGTGGGCCAAGATGACGGGCCAGGGTTTTACCGGCATCATCTTTCCCGAAGAATTCGGCGGCATGGGACTGAGCCAGGTAGAGTTGATTCTGTTCATGGAAGAAGCCGGCTATGCGCTGCTTCCCGGACCTTTTTTCTCTACCGTCGCGCTGGCCGGGGCCGTGCTCAACGCGCTGGGCTCGCCTGCGCAGAAGAAAAAATATCTTGCGCGCATATGCGACGGCCAGGCCAAAGCTACATTGGCCTTGCTGGAAGACAGCGCAAGCTGGGAGCCGGCAGCTGTTCAACTAAACGCCGCAAAGCTTTCGGCCACGGGCGACAAGCTCACCGGAACAAAACTCTTCGTTACCGACGCCGACATTGCGGACTTCATCATCGTCGCAGCGCGCAACGGAATATTTCTGGTTGACCGCAAAGCTCCGGGCATTCAGATTGCCCCGATGAAAGGCATGGACTTCACGCGAAAGATTTATTCCGTGACGTTCTCTGGCACGCCCGCCGAGCCGCTGGGCAGCGCCCAGCCTGCTGATCTAGCCAAGCCGCTGGCGACGGCCACGGCAGCACTGGCGGCGGAACTCGCCGGCGGGATGCAGCGGGTGATGGAGGCGGCGGTTGGCTATGCCAAGACGCGCAAGCAGTTTGGCAAACCCATCGGAAGTTTTCAGGCGGTGCAGCACATGTGCGCGGAGATGTATCTGGAAACGGAAAGCGCCCGCTCAGCCGCGTATTACGCAGCCTGGGCGCTGAGTGAGAATGCGCCGGACGCCGCGGTTGCTGTGTCCATCGCCAAGATGTATTCGAGCGACGCCAGCCGCACCGTGGGCAATCGCGGAATCCAAGTCCACGGTGGCATGGGCTTTACCTGGGAGAATGATATCCATCTTTATTACCGGCGCGCGAAGGCGTCGGAAACCATGCTGGGCGACGCCGCGTTTCATCGCGAACGGATTGCCAGGCTGGCGATTGACAAAAAAACAGATGCGGGCCCAGTAGCGGGCAAAACGAAGCGTGAAACCTTGGCTAGCCGGTAGCGAATATCCGTTTGGGGGCGGCAAGTGCTGGGTTACTTGGGAAGCAATGTCGTCGGGTCGCTGGTTGTCGCTGTACTAGCGTTGCCTGCCCTCTTTTGGGTGGCCTTTTGGCCTGAGCGTTTCATCGCCCGGTTGAAAGAAAGGCCCGGGCGTCCCTGGAACCAAGATGTGATCCGGGCCATTGCTATAATCGGATGCCTCTTGATCTTCTTTTTCGTTTTCAAGGCGCTGGCTGCTTCGCGGTAAGAGCGTCCGACGAGAACTCGCTACCCTCATGGATTTCGATCAGCTACGAACGTTCATGGAAGTTGCGCGGTTGGGAAGCTTTTCCCGCGCCGCTGAAAAAGTCCTGCGTTCGCAACCGGCGGTGAGCACGCAGATACGGCAACTGGAACAAGAGTATGGACAGAAGCTGTTTGACCGCAGCGCCAAGCAAGTCCGTCTGACTCCGGCGGGAGAAGTGGTTCTGGATTATGCCCGGCAGATGCTGGAGCTGCACGGCAAATCGCTGCATGCCACGGCCGATCATCGCGGCGTGCCCTCAGGGACGCTGTCCCTGGGCGCCAATGAAGGCACGTTTCTTTACGTGCTGCCCAGCGTGCTGGCGAAATATCACAAGAAATTTCCCCAGGTAAAGATCAGCGTATATCGCAGCTTCAGTCACAAGGTGAGCGAGAAGGTGGAACAAGGGGCCGTAGACCTGGGCGTGGTGAGCATGCCGGTGAAGTCGCCGCAGTTGAGAACCATCCCGGTGTTCCGCGACCGCATCTTTCTCATGGTGGGGCCGGGCAGCCCGTTGTTTCGCCGCCGCTCCGTAAGTCTGGAAGAGCTGGCGCAGCAGCCGCTCATCGTGCCCAAGACCGGCTCCATCCGCAAGATGATGGAGAAGAACCTGCGCCGGTATCGCGAAAACCTCAACATCACCATGGAGCTGACCAGCGTGGTGATGATCAAGCGCTTTGTGCGTGATGGCTTTGGCGTCTCGCTGATCTGCGCGGCATTTGCCCGCGAGAACGTCCGGCGCGGCGAGGTGCGGTTGCTGGAAGTGGAAGGCCTGGAACTGTGGCGGCAGCTGGGATTGATTTACCGCAAAGACCGCAGCCTGCCGCTGGTGGCATCGTCTTTTCTGGAGCTGGCGCGCAAAGAACTCTCTGCCCGGCTGCATCCCGCGAGCGACTGAGCGCTTCCGCGCACAAATCAGCGTGGCTCGCGCGCGCTGCATATGCACTCACAGAAAATCGAATACTGAACATCAAAACTATCAATTTCCCTTATCGCCCGCGCTGAGATATCAATCATCATGGGCAACACGCTGTTACATGGAACCGGAGACCACGGTGCCTCCTCGCTTGGACACCCGGACCATGATGCTTGTGGCACCGGGTTCGTAGTACGGCTCTCCGGTGCCGCTTCGCATGAGGTGGTGGACCGTGCGCTGGTGGCGTTGCAAAGGCTTTCGCATCGCGGTGGAGTGGATGCGGACGGCTCGAGCGGTGACGGCGCCGGCCTGCTCACGGCCCTGCCCCAGCGATTCCTGCGGCGCGAGGCCGCGGCCCTCAACATCAGCCTGCCGCGCAACTTCGGCCTGGGCATGTTGTTCGTCACGCCGGGCGAAGAAGCGCGGGTCCAGCGCGAAGTCAAATTGCTGGCTCCGTCGCTGGGACTGGAGTGCGTGGGCTGGCGCGCGGTTCCAACCAACCGTTCTGTGCCGGGTCAACGCGCGGCGGAAGCGCAGCCGACCGTGTTGCAATGCTTTATGGCATCCGCTTTTCAGGGCGAGTGCTTTGAACGCCAGTTGTTGCTGCTGCGCAAACGCGCGGAAACG
>JBGPLR010000140.1:0-7463 GCA_041486545.1 Terriglobia bacterium | reverse complement strand
GCCAGCCCGTCGCCTATCGCGCAACCAGCGGCAGTTCAACCGGCTGAAGCTTCCAGCGCGCCGTCTCCCATGGCGGCAGCGGACTACCGCCAAGGACTATTGACGCTGGTAGCCGACCACGCTCCATTAGGAAAAGTCCTCGAACTGGTGGCCGCCAAGACTGGCGCTTCTTTTGAAGTTGCTCCAGATTTGACTTCAGAGCTGGTCGCGGCCCGCTTAGGGCCGGCTACGCCCAATGAGGTGCTGCACGCCCTGTTGGATAGCCCCAAACTGGACTACATCATTTTGGCATCAGGCACTGACGGCAGTGTGCAAAGGGTCGTCGTTCGCCGGCGCCAGAGTTTTGGACGCCAGCCGATCGGTTCGTTTGCCGCGTCAAGTCAGCCAGCCGCTGGCACGTTGCAACCCAGGGCCGGCAACGTCAGTCCTGCCGACCAGCGGTGGCAACAGAATTCCGCCCCGGCCCAGACCAGCGATGCACAACCGGCGGCTGAACCTCCTGCAGAAGAGCCTTCGCCAGCTCCTCAGGAGAATCCGCCGACGACTTAAAAGGATTTGACCCAAGGGCTGTGGAATTCTTAGAAAACTTAACGGCCCTTTAACTTGATTCTGAACCTTGTGGCGCAAGCTGCCACATATTGACGGTAAGGCACTGCTTCCGGGATGCCGCGCATGATCAAACCAGATCACCAGCGTTGCCGCCCGGTGAGCATCCGATGCAAGACTCGGCGGCTTTCGTTTACAGAGCGACTTGCTAAACGGCAGCCGCAGTAGTGGGAAGACGCCGAGCTTTGTTACAGCAAAAGCGGAACAGATGGTCGACGGTAAATGAAGAAGAAAGGACACAACTTGTCCACCGAAGCAAGAGCTTTCGGACGGGGAGGACATAGGAAATGCACGGGGCCACAGGGATCACACGGTACCAACACGCTGCCCGCAACGTAATCAGCTGGACCGGACCACTGGTCGTGAAGATCTGGATCAGCATTGCGTTCTTGTTCCGCTAGAAGCGGAGCTTCAGGCCGGCCTTGGGTTGGTTCGAGCAGCAAAAACCCCTTGCCGAAGCAAGGGGTAAAGGAAACGGGGGGACTCGCCCTCGCCTTTAGTTAGCACCACGCATGACGTTAGCGGCCAGATAACCTTTCGGGCCCTTGAGGAGTTCAAACTCCACGGTTTCACCCTCGTTGAGCGTCCGGTAGCCGTTCTCCTGGATTGCGGAGAAGTGCACAAACACATCCTCTCCGGTCGAACGCTGGATAAAGCCGTACCCTTTGGCGCCGTTGAACCACTTTACTGTTCCTCTCTCTCTCACACACAACTCCTTTCGCCTCAGCTTGAAGATTGAAATTCTCCCCTGCCGGAATCAGGAAGAGAGAAGAGGTTGCTGCTTTGCCGGCCAGTAGGTTCCTTCAACAAATAAAGATGCCTGGTGCCTGCGAGCGTATGCCCGCAGCCTTGCACCCTGTTCGTTTCGTGAAGCTTTGCTGCGCTGTACAAAAACACCAACCCGAACCTGCCCCTTCTGGGGTCACCCTTGGGAGCTAGGCATAATATTCAGGAAGTCTTAATTTTGTAAAGCACTTTGTTTGGAACGCGTCCAGACTCGCTCCAAAGTGAATGGCTGGTCCGTGACTATTGTTCCGGAATTAGGAACGTTTTCCCCACTGCGGAAGCGCATTTCTGTTACGATTCACTCAATCCCAATGCAGACAAGCCCATTTCATAAAGACGCTGGGGCCGCCCAGATGGCGGAATCGTTCGTCAAGACGCTCCTTTGGGGCTCCTGGAAGCGCATGGTGGTGGAACGTGGCGTGCCGACTCTGCGCTACCTCACCCGGACGGAGGCCCACACTTTTGCCTTCTCGGTAGCGGCCAACGCCATTCTTTCGTTTTTCCCGTTCATGGTGCTTATCATCTGGCTCATCAAGAACGTGTTCCATTCTCCCGGCATGCAGAACGTGGTGTTCCAGCTCCTGCGAGACCACCTGCCTGCAGGCCAGGAGTTCGTCGTCCGCAACCTGGATGCCCTGGTCAAGGCCCGCCAGAGGGTGAAGTGGGCATCCATTGTGATTCTGCTCATCACCTCCACCGGAGTGTTCCTGCCGCTGGAGGTGGCCTTCAACCGAATATGGGGGTTTACCAAGAACCGCTCCTATCTGGGAAACCAGATCGTGTCGCTGTTCCTGGCCTTCTCTTGCGGCGTTCTGGCCATGGCATCGGTTGGAGTGGCTGCCGGAAATCAGTGGATGCTGCAGGTGATCACTTTTGGAAGCAAGAATTTTGTGTTTTCCACGGTGGCTTCCGTTACCCTGAAAATCCTGGCGACGGTGGCCAGCATCGCCATTTTCTTCCTTATTTATTGGATCCTCCCCCATGGCAAAGTCAAGGCGCTGGACGTGATGCCGGCGGCCGTGGCCATGGGCATCTTGTGGGAACTGGCCCGTTGGGTGTATATCAAGACCTTGCCGTGGCTTAATTTTCAGGAGGTTTACGGGCCGTTTACCATCTCAGTTACGCTCATGTTTTGGGCTTTTCTGTCTGGTCTGATGGTTCTGGCCGGGGCTTACCTGGCGTCCGACGGCCCCACCGGGTTGCATGGCCGCGGCAATTCGGAGCACGCAGCCGATGAGATCGAGTTTACGTAATGATTTCCGCCGAACCTGCGTTGTGACGATGGTCGTCGGCGGCTTTCTACAACCGCGTTACAATCCCCCGGTTGTCGGTAGAATTTTGGCCTTCCCCTAGTTGGCTCCCAAACCACCGTTGAGTGTTCCAGTTCTACGGGTTCCACGTGTTCGACAAATCTGCTCTCTTCGCCGCTCGAAAAAGCGGCGCGAAGAGGCTCAAGGAGGATATGTATGAGGACGCATGCGATTCGTGTGTTAATGGTCACATTGTTGCTGGTAAGCGGAAGTGTGGCCCAGACTGTTTGCGGAGGCCCTGTCCCAGTGCCGATTCCGCCCGCTACTTCCAGCAAATAAGATTGCGGGTTTGGAGTGGCCGGTTTAAGCTGGCCACTCCTTTATCCATCATGAGCAACGCAGAATTGGCGCTGGCGATCGCTGGAATTACGCTTCAGATATGTTTGCTGGTGCTTCTTCTTCGAGGGGCTCACCGCAGCCAATTTGTGGCGTTCGTGGCCTACACCGCGTTCTCGGTCGTGAGCACCACGGTGGCGCTGGCGGTTCGCAATCATCCATCCACTTATCTGCGAGTGTACTGGGGCAGCGAGTCTCTTTACACCCTTTTCGCCTTTCTCGCCCTTCACGAGATTTTCCAAACCGTATTCAAGAACTTCTATCGACTTCCCTGGTTCAGGTACCTCTTCCCGGGAATTGGAGTTTTGATGACGGTCATCGCCGTCCTGAGGGCGGTGCTTCGGCCTCTCCCGGCTGGCAGTTGGAAGTTTGCCACTATCATCTCCCTGGAGATTGGGATCGGCTTCCTCCAAATCGGAATCTTCTTTCTTTTCATTCTGTTGGTCAGGTTCTTTCGCGTGCGCTACCGCCAGCATGCCTTTGGCATAGCCCTGGGTTTTGGCGTAGTGGCGGCTGGTTCTCTGGTGGTTTATTTGCTACGTTCCGAATTTGGAACGAAATTCGATCCCGTGGTTCGAATTACCCCTCCCATCACGTACACTGTGGCCCTGGTTGTATGGCTGGCTACTTTCCTGGTCAAAGAACCGGGTTCACCCCAGTCGGTCGTTGCTTCCGGGTTGACGCCGGAACAGATGCTTGCCGATTTGAAGCGGTATACTGCGGTAGCAAAGCGCATTTTTAGACAATGATTTTTGATCTCATCACGATCGTTTTGGTGGGTCTTGTCCTGGCGTTCGCTGGATTCACCGCCCTCCAGCTCCTGGGAAAGTTCCCGGCGCGTACCCGCGACGACGTTCCTCCCTATCTCCGTCCCGCCGAACTGGAAGAACTTGAAGCCCTGCTCGATCCCGCGCAGGAAGTAAACTTCCGGCTGCGTCTTTCCCCGCGCGAATTCCGCGCCTGGCAGCGCAAGCGGATCCACCTCATGCGCGAGTATTTGCTGCGTATGTCGCACAACGCGCTGGTGCTGATTGAGTGGGGCAATATGGAGCTGGCGCAAGGCAACTTCGCTGCGGACAACCTGCCTCCGGGTCTTGCGGGATCCGATGCCTCCCTCGCGCCGCAGCGTGATCAGGAGCGGCAGGTCCTGGCGCAGGAACTGGTACAAGCCGCAACCGAGTTCCGCCTGTATTCCCTGCTGGCCCTGCTGAAATTGAAGCTGTGGATTGTATTGCGTCTGGACCACTGGCATCTGCTGCCTTCGCCCAGCCTTCCCCGGTTGCGCAACGTTTTCGGGATTGACGCTGTTTCCTCGTACCATCGGCTAAAGAACACTGCGGGTTCCCTGGGCATGGCCTACGGATATGAGTACCACCGCGAATTGCTCGGCAGGCTGTAACCGCATCTGCAACTCCCATCCGTTGCGGCAACGCTATAATCAGTAACAAGTTGCCCGTCTTTTCCAAAGTCGTTCGCAAATTGGCGGCGCTGGGACTTGTTCCGCGGAGTCGTTTGGCGCGCTTTACGCTCTATTGGGCGGCCTTGGAAGCCGTCCTTCTCCTGCTGGAGCGCGTGTTGCGATTCGCCGGCAGCGCTGCCGCAGCCGATGCCCTGCACGCCTGGACTTCCCCCGGTCTGCTCGGCACCGTCCTGGTAATTTTGTTCCTGATCGTGGGCGTGCGCTGGTTCCGCGACCATGTGATGTGGAGCGTCCGCAACCGCCTGATCGTGACCTATCTCTTCATCGGCGGAGTGCCGGTCACTCTGGCTGTGGCGATGGCCCTGGGCACTGGTTACATTGTGATTGAGCACCTGGCGACTTCTCTTGCCGTTTCAGAGATCAACGCGCAGCAACAGCGCCTGGGCGCGGCCAACGCCGCCATTGCCCAGCGTATTGCTCAGGGCGCGAAGCGGGAACAGATCAATACCAACGCCGCACTTCCCGGCCGGACGATCAGCGTTATTCCCGAAGCATCCAGCCCCAAGTGGCTGAAAGACGGCTTCACGGGGCTGGTGTTTGACCAGGGACACTACTACGTGCGCGCGGTCAATACCGTGAGCGGTGCTGGGACGACAACCATGGTTGTCTCCAGTGTCCCGTTCGACCGGCAGTTTCTGGCCAGGGTCGCATCCGGTCTGGGCTCGCTTACCTTCGCTCCGCGGGAAGTCCCGGTGAAGACCGAGAGCGGCGTTCCGGTTCCGGAGATCAATGCACCGCCGCCCATCACCGCAGGCTCGCTGCCTGCTCCCAAGAACCGGATGGACCGCGAAGTCCTGTTTGGCGGGCTGATTGAAACCAAGGACTGGAGCACCGGCAGGTCCGATCTCAAGCTTTTGGCCGGCAACACTCGCCTTTCCATTGTTTATGCCTACTTTACGTCAACCTCCTCGCTGGAGAGCTGGACGGAAACTGTGCGGGTCTTCTTGCTGGCCGCGGCCGTCACCTTCGCCACCGTGGTGCTGGTCGCCCTGATCATTGGAATTCGCCTCACCCGGACCATTACTTATTCGGTGGCCAATCTTTATGACGCAACCGAACGTGTCAATCGCGGCGACTTCACCCATCGCATCAAAGTTCGGGAGAAAGACCAACTGGCGGCCCTGCAGACGGCTTTCAATTCCATGACCGAGTCGCTGCAGAAGCTCATCGTTGAGCAAAAAGAGAAGGAGCGGTTACAGAGCGAACTGGAAATCGCCCATGAAGTGCAGGCGCAGCTTTTTCCCCAGGCCATGTCCGGAACACCGTCGCTGGAACTGTATGGAGTCTGCCGTCCGGCGCGCATCGTCAGCGGCGACTATTACGACTTCCTTTCCTACGGCCCGGACCAGATTGGCATTGCCGTGGGCGATATCAGCGGCAAAGGCATCTCCGCCGCGCTGCTGATGGCCACCATTCATTCCGCGGTGCGCGCCTACCAGCAGGAACAGATGATTCCCGTGGTTGCCGGCTCGGCTTTCGCGCACGAACCCAGCTCGATGCGGCTGGCCATGTCGGCGGCGGCGCCGTCTCCGTCACAAGTGCTGTGGCTGCTCAATCGCCACCTTTTCCAGAGTACGCAGCCGGAAAAATACGCCACCATGTTCCTGGGCTTTTATGACGACGAAAAACGCACCCTGACCTACTCCAACGCCGGCCATCTTCCGCCCATCATTCTGGGGCGCAACGGCGAAGTACGCCGCCTGGAAACCGGAGGCATGGTGGTGGGCCTGTTTGACCATATGGAATACGCACAGGAGACGGTGGAATTCCGTCCCGGCGATCTCTTTATCGCTTTCAGTGACGGCATGACCGAGCCGGAAAACGAGTTTGGCGAATTCGGAGAAGAACGTCTGATTGAGACCATCGCCGGGCAGCGTGACCTGCCCCTGGAGCGCATCACCGAGCACGCCCTGGCCGCGGTCCAGGACTGGATCGGATCCACAGAGCAGCCGGACGATATCACGGTGGTCCTGGCCCGGTGCGTCGATTAGCCCCGCCCGCCATCGCTCGGCCGCGACTGTGCATGCATTTGCATCAGGGACCGGTTCCCCGCTCCGCTTCTCAACCCCGCGCTAGTGACTTCCCAGGTAACTCGAGGATTTCTCCTCTTACCTTTCCAACGCCAAACCAGTATGGTGGTAAACCTTGGTGTTAATTCCCTCTTAGTTTTCACAACAGGACATGAACCTAAACGGAAGCTTTTCCGCAGCAAAAGACTCTCCGGCGCGGCAGCCGCAGCAGACCACGGACCGCGTTCTGGAACGGATCAAGAACATCAACTGGGAGTTGGAAGCCCTTTACAGCGAGCTTCGGCTGGCCGGCCCGGAAGCCGCAGTCGCCAAACAGTTCTTTGGCGACAACGCCGCCGCCATCCAGGTGCTGGCGCATTTCAAAACCGCGCTTGACCGGTTGCGCCGGACCGTGTGGTCTTGCCTGGAAGACAGCGAGGCCTCCGCGACGGCGCAAGAACGTGAGCAGGCGCTCCGTCTGCAGCGCGTGACCGAAGTGATGAGGAAACTTTCTCCGCAGCCGGACATCCCGGTGGTGACGCAGTCCGGTTCATTCTTTGAGCGGCTGAACCTGGTGATCGACAACTACATTGAAACGCGCCCGCTCCGTTCCACTACACACAAGAGCGGCAAGGCTTAGGGCGTTTTGTTCACGCTCAAACGATGGTCCAGGTTGGCGATACGCCAGCCGGTTTCAAAAACCAGCCGGGTGATCTCGGTCATCTTGGTAAAGTCAATCTTGTCCACCGTGTCCGTAGGCTTGTGATAGTCCACATGCACGCCATCAAAGTAGAAAATGATGGGAACGCCGTGCTTGGCGTAGTTCCAGTGGTCGGAGCGGAAATAGATGCGCTCGGGGTTGGCCGGATCATTGTAGTAATAGTCCAGCTTCAGCTTTTGAAATTCCGCGTTGGTATCTTCGCTGAGTCCGTGCAG
>JBGPLR010000139.1:0-7475 GCA_041486545.1 Terriglobia bacterium | reverse complement strand
GATTATCCACATCAACTGTCAGGCGGGATGCGCCAACGCGTGATGATTGCGATGGCCCTGGCCTGTGATCCGAAACTGCTGATTGCCGACGAGCCCACTACCGCGCTGGACGTCACCATCCAGGCGCAGATTCTCGAGCTGCTTAGCGCGCTGCGTGAGAAACACCGGCTGGCGGTGCTGTTCATCTCCCACGATCTCGGGGTGATCTCTCGCGTGGCCGACCACGTGGCGGTGATGTATGGAGGAGAAATCGTGGAAATGGGGCCGGTCGCGAGGATCTTCTCGGCGGCAACGCATCCTTACACGCGCGGCTTGATCGCCGCCATTCCCACTCTCAAGACAGACCGTACACGTCCCCTGGAAACCGTGGAGTTGAGCGCCCGGCCAGCCGGGCTGGTCCCGTTGCGGGAAATTGAACCCGGACACTGGGCGCGCGTAGCGCCATAATCGCGGCCTGTGGTTTACACTGGCAAGTTAAAACAGCCGTGCGAATCCTTATTATCTCTGACATTCACGCCAACCTTGAGGCCCTGGAAGCCTGCCTGGACGCCGCGCCGGCGCATGACCGCGTCTTCAATCTGGGCGATATTGTGGGCTACGGCGCCAATCCCAATGAGGTCACTGAGCGCGCTCGCTCGCTGGGCGAAGTTTTTGTGCGCGGCAACCATGACAAAGCCTGCTCCGGCGTGAGCAGCCTGGATGATTTCAATCCCATCGCCGGGCTGGCCGCGCTTTGGACGCGCGAACGCCTGAAACCGGAGCACTTGGAATTCCTGCGCGCCATGCCGCAAGGCCCAATCACCCCTTTGGACGGGCTGCAATGCGTGCACGGCTCTCCGCGTGATGAAGACGAATATGTTCTGTTTCCGCGCGACGCGTACTCCATCCTGGCCCACGCTGCCGTTCCTCTTATTTTTTTCGGCCACACCCACGTGCAGGGCGGCTATTGGATTGACGACGAGCGCGAGGCGGAAGCCGTGATCCAGCCGCAATACCCCACGGCGAATTCCGCGCAGACTTTTCGTCTGCAACTTTCGTCCGCGGCAAAGTACTTGATCAACCCCGGCTCCATCGGCCAGCCGCGTGACGGCGATCCGCGCGCCGCGTTCGCGCTGTATGACACTAGCGACAGCTCGGTCACGTTCCATCGCGTGCCGTATGACATAGCGCAGGCGCAGGAAAAGATCTTCGCCGCCGGACTGCCGGAGCGGCTGGCGATCCGGCTGGAAGAAGGCCGATAACAATCATGAAGCAGACTTCTCTTTTTTCCGGCAGCGCAACCCGAACGAACTTTGACGTCGTCGCCAACATTGACGGCGGCGCGCGCGGCAATCCCGGCCCGGCGGCTTACGGCGTGGTGCTCCGCGACCCCCAGGGCAACGTGGTGGCCGAGCTCAGCGACTACCTGGGCCTGCAGACCAACAACGTCGCGGAATATTCCGGCCTGGTCGCGGCCCTGGAATACGCGGCGCGCGCCATGTATCAATCCATCAAAATCTACAGCGATTCCGAGTTGCTGGTGCGCCAGATGCAGGGCCGTTACAAGGTGAACAGTCCGGGGTTGAAACCTCTGTTCGATAAGGCGCAGTTGCTGGCGCAGAAATTCCACGTGTTCTCCATCGAACACGTCCTGCGGGAAAAGAACAAAGACGCCGACCGGCTGGTGAACAAGGTGCTGGACAGCCGGATGCGTTAGCCCGGGCTGTTCGTCGGTTAGAACGGAAGTTTTGGTGAGGAAAGCAGAAAGCAGCGAGCCCGGCTTGCGTGGCGAGCTGCCTGCTCGAGTGCCGAAGAAGCCAAGCGCGCGCCAATCTCGTAAGCGGTGTGGAGCGAAGCGACAGAAACAAAGGCCGGCTTCGCAGCCGGCCTTCTGATCTTGCGTTGATGATGTGTTCCGGAGTTATTTCTTCGGAGCGATTGCGTCTTTGGCGGCTTTGGCGACGCGGAATTTCACCACGGTCTTGGCCGCAATTTTGATCGGTTCGCCGGTTTGCGGGTTGCGTCCCATGCGGGCCTTCCGGTTGGATTTCACCAAGCGGCCCAGGCCAGGAATAACGAAGATACCGTTCTTTTTGGTTTCCTTGATTGCCGTATCCGCCAGGTGTTCCAGGAACGCTGCGGCTGCTTTGTTGTTCATCTCATTGTGTTCAGCCATGTGACGGACGAGCTGGGTCTTGGTCATGCCAGATGCCATCTTTCCTCCTTGAAATTGGTGCTCTTCAGGGCACTCATTTCGTATATTACATGAGAGAGGCGTTCGCGCAAGCGTTTTCACCGCATTCTATGCGGGTTTTTTTAAGGTGTCTGTGGAAAACAGGCATGGAATGGGGCGATTCCTCACACCCCCTGTGCGGCCCCGCAGCCGGGGCGGGTGAAATCATTGGCCTAGCCGGTAAAAACTCAGGACGGCGTCGCCCTGCTTGAGCGTGCGGTAGCGGCGCAGCCCGCCGAACGCTTCTCCGGGATCAAAGTGCTTGTCATGTTCGGCGATTACCACGCTCGTTGCTCTGAGCAGTTGTGAGCTCGAAAGAAGATTAAGCACTTGCTCGTAATCACCAGACTTGCGATACGGCGGATCCAGAAAGCAGAAGTCGCAAGTGACGCCGCGGGCCTCCAGCAGGCGCAGGGCGGCCAGGCAGTCGCGCTCCAGTATCTCGAATTCCGCGCCCGGCACTTGGCCGCCGATTCCCAGAGACTCCAGATTCTTTGCGATGACGCGGGCGGCACGGCTGGCCTGCTCCACAAAGTACACCCGCGCGGCGCCGCGGCTGAGCGCCTCAATGCCAATAGCCCCGCTTCCGGCAAACAGGTCCAGCCACACGGACCCTTCCACCCGCGCCGCCACCACGTTGAAGAGCGTTTCGCGCAGGCGGTCGGTGGTCGGACGGGTGGCTACGCCTTCCGGGGCGTTAAGCTTTCGGCTGCGGTATTTTCCCGCGATCACGCGCATGGCCGTGCTGTCCGGCATCTAATCTAACGTATAGAATCGCTGGTAGGGTCGTTGCTCACGGAAACCTTCGCTTACCCGCGGGTTTCTATGCAAATTAGGCAGCGAGCCCGGCTTGCGCGGCGAGCTGCCTGCTGCAGGTGCGGAAGGATCGAAGCGCAGGCCAATCTCGTAAGCGGTTTGGAGCAGAGCGATAAGAATTGAAGACGGCGAGGCCGACTAGCGTGCCGAGCCGTTTGCCTCAGGCGCACAAAAAGTCCCGGTGTATTCGTAGGTCGCAGGCGGTTTTCAAGAATAATGAAATCTTGGTCGCTGTTTATCGGCAAGTTTTTCGGTGTGGAGTTCCGCATCCACATGTCTTTCCTCTTCCTGCTGGCGTTTGTGCTGCTGTATGAATCCAGCCGGAGCGGAGCCTGGGGAGTGGTCCGCGGGCTGGCCCTTACGGTCTTGGTACTGGCGTCAGTGATGGCGCATGAGCTGGGACACATTTGGATCGAATCGCGCAACGGCCGGACGATTCGCGGGACCATGCTGCTCCCCACCGGCGGCATCGCCATGGCCGACCCGCATGCCTTGGACGAGAACGCCCGCAATATCGCGCGCGAAGCCAAAATCGCCGCAGCCGGGCCGCTGGTCAGCGCGTTGATCGCAATCATCGCCGGCGGCGTTGGGCTTGCGGTAGGGCCTGTGTCGCGAATGTGGACGTTGCCCCTGGTTACCATTGACGATCTGGTCCGCAGCTTCTTCTGGATCAACGTGGCTCTGTGCGCCTTCAACCTGCTTCCCGCGTTTCCCCTCGACGCGGGCCGGGTTTTCCGCGCCTGGCGCGCGCAAAAACTTGAGCTTCGCCAGGCCACGCGGCAGGCCGTGAACCTGGGCAATCTGTTTGCCGCCGCTTTGATGATGGCCGGGCTGGTGTTCTCGCAATGGCTGATGCTGGTGGGGCTGGTGATGTTCATGGCCGGACAGCTGGAAGAGCGCACGGTGATGTTCCAGTCCGTGGTGGAAGCCGTGCACATGGAAGACATCATGCTCACGCAGTTTTCCACGCTGTCCCCGGCGGACACGCTTGAAGACGCGCTGAACCTTGCGGTCCATTGCCTGCAGGACGATTTTCCCGTGGTGAGCGGCAGCGGCCTGGTGGGCGTGATTTCCCGGCAGACCATCGTCGAGCGCCTGCGGCGCGAGGGCAACGGCTACGTACAGGGCGCCATGAGCAAGGCGTTTGAGATCGCTTCGCGCACCGAGTCGCTGGGCTCGGCCTTCCGCAAGCTGACCTCGCGCGGGCTGACGCTGATTCCGGTGGTGGATGAAGAACGCCTGGTGGGCATTGTCACTTTGCAGAACCTGATGCACAGTATGGGCCTGCTGGCGGAATCGCGAAGGCTCAGAAGACAGATGGAAGAACAGCTGTAGGTTCCTAATGACACTCTCGCAAGTTTGTCATCCTGAGCGCAGCGACGCTGCGGAGCGTGGCGTCGCGAAGTCGAAAGATCCCGAGAATCTGTCCCCGGCCATGCGGCGGCAGTGAGTTTTCACGACGTGCGTCGGTCTACACCCACTGGCAATCCAAGAGATTCTGGTGAAAACGCCCTGACGCTGTATGGCGGCTATTGGCATCCTCGGGATGCTTCAACTTGCTCTCGCGTCGCGTTGCTCAGCTTGAGCGGCGCGCTAACGGCAAGCTGGGAGGAAGGCCTAAGAGAGACAAGGCAGAGTAGGGTTGTTGTACACTTTCCAGTTCATCCCACACCTGGAGATTCCCCGTGAAGAGGCTTGTCCTTTCTGCTTTCCTGTTGACCTTCGCCGTGACGGCAGCGCATGCCCAAGAGCTGACCATTGAATCCATTTATGCTCCCAACAGCCTTACCGGCCGCGGTCCGGACACCGTCCGGTGGAGCCCGGACAGCAAGCGCGTCTCCTACATCGTCCACCAACAGGGTGGCGAGGGCGGTGTGGACAAGGCTGACCTCTTCGCGATTGACGCCGCCACGGGCAAAGCCGCGGTGTTGGTGGCGGCGGAGAAGATTGCGTCGCTCACCCCCGCTGCCAGCACCACCAAGGACGACCGCGCCGCGGACAATCGCGCGCGCTATCGCGTTGCTGGATATCACTGGGCGCCTGATTCGCAGCACATCCTATTCGACGCCAACGGCCAGCTCTGGTATTACAATCTGGCTGCCGGGACGGCCACCGCGCTCAGCGTGCAGGGCGATTCCGTGGGCGATCCCAAGTTTTCGTCGGACGGAAAACAACTCGCATACATCCGCAAGCACAATCTGGTGGTCCGGCCGGTGGATGGAGCGGCGGAAAAAGTTCTGACCAATGATTCGGACGAAAACATCCTCAACGGTGAAGTGGACTGGGTGTACGCGGAAGAACTAGACGTCCGCAGCAACTATTTCTGGTCGCCTGACTCCAGCAAGATCGTCTTCCTGCAGATGAATGAGACCAAGGTGCCCACGTATCCCATTACCGATTTCATCCCGCAGCACCCTTCGGTCTATCAGGAAAAATATCCCAAAGTGGGCGATCCCAACCCTGAGGTGCAGTTGGGCGTGGTCAACGCGGGGGGCGGTGACGTAAAGTGGATCCATCTCACCGACAACAAAGATACCTACATTCCGCGCTTCGGCTGGGTGCGTGACGGCGTGATCTGGGCCATGCTGCTCAACCGCGCGCAAGACCAGCTTGAGCTTTACTTTATTGACGCGGCCAGCGGCAAGTCGCGCCTGGTGCTGAGCGAAAAAGACGATGCCTGGATTGAGATTGACGAAAGCTTCAAGATGCTGGGCGCCAGCGGACGCTTCATCTGGTCCAGCTGGCGTGATGGCCACACGCATCTCTATCTTTATTCCTTCGACAAGGCTAATCCCTTGGCGGCTGATGCCAAGCTGGTCAACCAGATCACCAAGGGTGACTTTGAAGTCTTTGGCCTTGACGCCATGGACGAAAGCACCGGCACAATCTACATCTCCACCAACTATATGGACGCTCGCCAGCGCCGGCTGTGCAGCGTAAAGCTGGATGGAAGTGACTTCCAGGACCTGACCAAGGGCATTGGGACCGTTGAAGCCACCATGTCCCCGGACACCAAGGCCTTTGTTTCACGTTTCTCCACTGTGACTACCCCGCCCAGCATTGGGTTTTGCCGGCCGGGCAAAGGTTGTGAAGTTTTCTGGAAGTCCAACAGCCTTGACGCGCTGCATCTGACGCCGCCGCAGTTTGTGGACTTCAAGGCCGAAGACGGCACGGTGCTGCACGGCCTGATCTATCTGCCGCCGAACAGCGCGGGCAAGAAGATTCCGCTGCTCAATAACCCTTATGGCGGGCCGCATGGCCAAAGCGTTCGCGATGCCTGGGGAGGCCAAGGTGCGTTGTTCAATGAAATCCTCATGCGTGATGGCATTGCCGTTCTGGTGGTGGACAACCGCGGCATGGGCGCGCGCGGCCGCAAGTTCGCCACTGTCCTGCGGCACAACTTCGGCGAAATCGAATTGAAGGACCAGCTCGCGGCCATTGACCAGGCCCTGGCTAAGTTTCCCCAGCTTGACGGCTCGCGCCTGGGCTGGTGGGGATGGAGCTACGGCGGTTACATGACGCTCAACGCCATGACCCATTCTGACCGATTTAAGGCCGGCGTCTCCGTGGCGCCGGTGACCGATTGGACCGACTACGATTCCATCTATACCGAACGCTACGGCGGCCTGGTTCCGGCGAACGCTGACGCTTACAAAAAGAGTTCGCCCATCAGCCACGCTGCCAAACTCCACGGTCATCTGCTGGAGGTGCACGGCACCAGTGATGACAACGTACACATGCAGAACACCATGCAGATGATCAACGCGTTCATCAATGCCGGGAAACAGTTTGATCTGCAACTCTACCCGCGCAAGACCCACGGCATTGGCGGACGCGAGGCGCGCGTTCATCTGTTCACCCGCATCCGCGATCATTTTCGCCGTGAACTGCTGGGGGCAACTCAGCAGTGAAACCGCCGACGTTCAAGCTGGGCGAGTTTGAGCTGACCGCGCTCTCTGACGGAACGTACGTTGGCGATGGCGGGGCTTTCTTCGGCGTGGTCCCCAAGACCATGTGGCAGCGCAAAGTTAAGCCCGACGATCTGAATCGCATCAAGGTGAGCTGCAATTCGGTGCTGGTGCGTACCGGCAAGCAGACTGTGCTGATTGAGACGGGCATCGGCAACAAGCTATCGGACAAAATGAAAGGCTTCTTCCTGCCGGAGCTGAAGCTCATGGAAAACTTGCAGGCGTCAGGAACCAAGCCGGAAGAAATTGATGTAGTCATCAACTCGCATCTGCACTTTGATCACTGCGGATGGAACACGGGATACAAAGACGGCGTGGCCGTCGCGAATTTTCCCAACGCCAAATACTACGCGCCCAAATGCGAGTGGGAGCATGGATCGCTGCAACTGGAGCGCGACCGCATAAGCTACATCAGTGACAACTACGATCCGCTGATCCGTAGCGGCCAGATGACGCTGCTCAACGCGGAGAAGGAGCAG
>JBGPLR010000138.1:0-7496 GCA_041486545.1 Terriglobia bacterium | reverse complement strand
AGTCCGGCCAGCGCCAGCGACGCTCCGGCCAGCTTCAGGAACCCGCGCCGCGAAACCGGATCAACCCATTCGGAAGCCTGGCGGGGGAACTCGCGCTCCAGCATTTCGCCAAACGCTTCCTGGTCAGCCAATTCTTCCAGCGTGCGCCAGTACCGGGGACCACGGGCCTGCGACAGCTTCTGCCGCACTGCATCCAGGTCCATGCGCGCCGGTTTGATCTGCCCGACGGGAACCAAATTAAGATTTGAATCGCTGTTATTCGACATTCGCTTCCATATTGTTAATGTGTCCCGCCATTACCGGTGGCAGGTGGAGCAACTGGTAATGTCCTGCACCGTGCGCAGGCCGTACTTCTTGTGCAGCGCCTGGCCCAGCGCCAACTGGTCGCGGTATTGAACTTTATCCACTTCGACAGGATTGTCCGCACTCGGCTGCTGGTAGGTCATATTGAATACCTGATCCTTGGGCCGCAGGAATTTCTCTGTCTGGCGATGGCAGTTCAGGCACCACTCCATTTGCAGCGTGTTCTCTTCATACATGAGCGGCATCTGGTCCACCTGGCCGTGACAGCTCTGGCAGCCCACGCCCTTGGCCACGTGAATGCTGTGGTTGAAATAAACAAAATCAGGCAGATCGTGGACGCGCGTCCATTTCAGTGACTCGCCCGTGCGGTAGCTGTAGCGCACCGGCTCCAGCATGTCAGCCTTGGTCCAAAGCTGGGCGTGGCAGTTGATGCAGGTCTTGGTGGGCGGAATTCCCGCAAAACTCGATTCCTCCACCGACGTATGGCAGTAACGGCAATCCAATCCCAGCCCGCCCACGTGGTGCTGGTGGCTGAACGGCACCGGCTGGTCCGGAGCAATGTGCTGGTTGGTCACGTAGGGAGAACGCTGAAACTGCATGAGGGCCGCTCCCACCCCCGTAAGGAGCAGGACCAGCCCCAGAAGGCTGGCGCGAGCAAGAGTGTTCGCACTGCGGTGGAAGATCTGTGTCATGGAATCCCGGTTCTGGATGAAAGCGCCTCCGCGCTTTCTCCAGCGCTCCCGGGGGCCAATCTTCCAGTTCGCTCGCGAGCCCTAAACTCGCCGCGAAAACGGATGATTATAAACAAAGAGTGCGAGGTTCAGCTAGCCTTGATGATTGAAATTTCAAAAATTCTTTCGCCGTGCAGACAAAGACCCTGATCATGATTGTGGAAAACCTATTTTTTGCGCCCGCTGAGCGCCTCCACGCATGATTTTCTAAGCAGACCACCTTACTTCAGGCTCAGCACCAACAGCTTGCGTGCAGCCGGCGGCGAGGGCCCGCGCCGCCTTATGCTCGACCAGCATCGCGAATCGCCATCTGCAGCACTTCCGCAATGTGCAGCGTCTTCCGCCCGGTGAGTTGCTCAATCTGCTCCATGCAACTGAAGCCGTCAGAGATGATCAGCGTCTCTTGCGCCGCTTCGCGCACCGCCGGCAGCAGCACCCGCTCGCCGATCTTCACAGACACATCATATTTATCCGCCTCAAACCCAAACGATCCGGCCATCCCGCAGCAGCCCGAATCCAGCACGGTGAAGTCCAGCCCGGTGCGCTTGAGCAATTCGTGTTCGGAATCAAACTTCAATACCGACTTGTGGTGGCAATGCCCGTGCACCAGCGCTTTGCGCTTGAGTTGCGGCGGCGTGTAGCCGGCCTTCTTGACCAGAAATTCGCTGAGCAGGAATGTCTGCTCGCGCAGGCGATGAGCGTCGCGATCGTGCGGCATCAAGTTGACCATCTCGTCGCGAAAGACAGAGACACAACTCGGCTCCAGTCCGACCAGCGGAATCCCCGCCGCAATCTGCGGACGCAGCGCTTGCAACACCTGCTCCAAAAGATGCCGCGCGGTTTTCAACATGCCAAAGTCGTATAGCGGACGCCCGCAGCATAGCGAAGCCTGGGGAATCGTCACCTGATAGCCGGCGTGCTCCAGCACCTCGACGGCAGCCTGCGCGATCTGCGGATGAAAGTGGTTGTTCAGCGTGTCCGGCCACAACATGACTTGCGGCCTGCCTTCACTTTGAACACCGCCCGAGCGGAGCGTTGCACCATTGGACCGCCTTTCGCGAAACCATACCGCGAACGTCTGCGGCGCGAGCTGGGGAAGCGTTCTCTGGGGCGCGATTCCACCCAGGAACTTCACCAGCCGCGAAATCCCCGGCGCGCGCCCCGCAAAATTCGCCAGCCCCGGCGCAATTCTTGCCAGCTTTACCCAGCGATGGATCAGCCCCATGGCGTACGCCGCACGCGGCCGCAAACTCCCTGCGTGGTAGTGCGACAGGAATTCAGCTTTGTACGTGGCCATGTCCACGTTCACCGGACACTCCGTCTTGCACGCCTTGCACGCCAGGCACAGGTCCAGCGCCTGCTTCACCGTGTCGTTCTTCCAGCCGCGCTTCAGCGGATCGCCCTGCAGCATCTCAAACAGCAGGCGCGCCCGTCCGCGCGTGGAATACATTTCTTCTTTCGTCGCCATGTAGCTGGGACACATGGTCCCGCCTTCATCTTTGCGGCACTTGCTCACGCCCACGCAGAGGTTGGTGGTCTCGGCAAAATCGCCATGCTCTTCTGGAAAATGAAAGTGGGTCTTCAATTTCGGCGGGTTGTAGCCGGTCCCCAGGCGCAGGTTGGCGTCCAGCTTGTTGGCGTCAATTTTCTTTCCCGGATTCATCTTCCACTGCGGGTCCCATATGCGTTTGAACTCGCGGAAGGCCTCCATCAACTCCGGGCCATACATGATCTCCAGCAACTCACCCCGAGACTGGCCGTCGCCATGCTCGCCGGAGAGCGATCCGCCCAGCCGCACCACTGACTCCGCCGCCTCTTCCATGAATGACCTGAAATTCCTGATGCCTTCCGCGGTGAGCAGATCAAAATCAATGCGGGTATGCACGCAGCCATCGCCAAAATGTCCGTAGAGCGGCGACTTGTATCCATACTTGCCGCATATGCGGCGCAACTCGCGCAGGTACGTGCCCAGCTTTTCCGGCGCGACCGCGGCATCCTCCCAGCCTTCCCAGGCTTCCTTGTCGCCGGGCACGCGCGACGTGGCTGCCAGCCCGGATTCGCGCGCCTTCCACACTCGCAGGATTTCGTCGTCGTCTTCAAACAGCTTCATGGCGATCAAATCCGCCGTGCCGTCCATCCGCGCCATTAGTTCCCGCGCTCTGCCCGTTGATTCCTGTTTGGTTTCCCCACCAAACTCGGCCAGCAGCCAGCCTTTGCCTGTCGGCAGCATCCGGATGCTGCCCACATGCAGGTTCTTCTTGATCATGTTCTCGATGAGTATTTCGTCCATGCCTTCCAGACCGATGGGTTGCGACGCGCACACTTTTGGAACCACGTCCGCCGCGGCGTAAACATCCTTAAAGCCCATCACCAGCAGGCTGCGCTGCTTCGGCCAATCCACCAAGCGAACTTTCGCGCCCAGGATGATCACGCAAGTGGATTCAGCCCCCACCAGCGCCTTGGCGACGTTGAACCCTCTTTCCGGCAGCAGTTCATCCAGGCTGTAACCGGAAACGCGGCGCGGGATCTTCGGATATTTCTGGCGGACCAGCTCGGCGTACTGGTCGCGCAGCGCGCGCAGCCGCGTGTAGATCCGTGCGCGACGCCCGTCTTCCTTGATGATGGCTTCCAATTCCGCGTCCGTGGTGGCGCCCACGCTCAGGCGCAGACCGTCATAAGTGAGGACGTCGAGTTCCAGCACGTTGTCCACCGTGCGTCCCGCCATGATGGAATGCACGCCGCAGGAGTTGTTGCCGATCATCCCGCCCAGATTGCAATACTCGTGGGTGGATGGATCGGGCCCAAACGTCAGATTGCGCTTGTTGGCCTGGTTGCGCAGCTGGTCCAGCCGCACGCCGGGCTGCACCCATGCATATTTCTCCCGCGGATTGAGTTCGATGATCTGGTTCAAGTATTTGGAAAAATCAATGATCACCGCGACGTTGCAGCACTGGCCAGCAAGGCTGGTTCCGCCGCCGCGGGCCAGAATGGGCGCTCCATATTTGCTGGCCAGCGCCACGGTCTGGATCACGTCCTCAATGGTTTTGGGGATCACCACGCCGATCGGCACCTGGCGATAGTTGGAGCCGTCGGTGGCGTACAGGGCGCGGCTGCCGTCATCAAAGCGGACTTCGCCGCTGACGACGCTACGCAGCTCCGCGGCCAGCGACTCCGCGCGGCTTCGGGGAAATTCCTGGGGCGCAGGCACAGCGGAGCGCGAATCCTGAGACTGCGTCAAGGGATCACCTCAGCAACACGGCGGGGCGTCATGCAGGAAATTCTATTCCATGCGCGGACAAATGCGGGAGGGGCGAAGAGGCGCAAACAAAACCGGGCCGGCCAGCAACTTGACTCGCTGCATCCGGCCCGGTAGTTGAAGGCTTGCGTGCTTCGGTCTATTTGGCTAAGCGATCATCAATCCGTGGTTTGCCCGGTTCTTTCTCGCCCTTGCCCGGTTCTTCCTGTTTCTCTCGGGCCACGGAAATGGTCACCGCTCCAATCCGCACCGGAGATTGCACTTTCAGCCGCGAGGGTTTGCCGTCAATGAGCGGGCCGCTGGGAACAAACAGCAGCCGCAATTGCCCCTGGTTGGACCTGAGCCCCGCCAGGATCGCCCGGCTGGCGCGGAAGCTGAACTTCGCGGGCTTGAAGTCACCATGCGCGTGCTCCCGCACCCCGGCGCCGAACAACGTCATGGTCCCCAGGAAGAACGGGCTCTCCGGATTGGGCGACGCGTTGGCCGGCAGCCCCAGATAGACTTCCCACACCACACCCGGAACTCGCTCGGCGACAACATCGTCCAACTCCAGCGCAAGGAACTCAGTCTTGCTCTCCGCCAGCGGCCCGAGCCTTTGCGCGAGCTGCTTGATGTTGATATCAATCGCGACTTCCCCTTCTTTCAACTCCACCGGAGGCCCGGGCCAGCGGATCAGGACTTCCTGCAGCAAAACGTAGATCGGGAAGGGGAAGCGAATCGCGCAATACTCCTTTATCTGTGTGGGCTCGCTCTCATAAGTGTAGTTCAGCTGTTCGGCCGCGCGCAGAATGTCGCAGGTCTTCATGTTGACCGGATTGCCGTTTTCGTCGAAGAACGTGTAAGCCTTGTTTTTCCACGAAGCTGTACTGAGCGGGTCGGTGCGCCCGCCGCCCTGCGCCAGCCACAGGTTCCACAGCCGGTCAATGTTGGAATGGTGGACAAAGAACACCGGGTCCGGGGCCGCGGTGTCCGGATTGCCCATGGCGCCGCCCATGTACACATGCACGTTGTCATGGGGATTGCCTTCCAGCCCGCTCTGCCCGGAGAAAAAGTCCACATAGCTGTTGCCGGACGTGGGGTCCACTTGATACGCCGCGTAGGATGCCGTGCCGGCGTTCCAGCCGGGGCCGCGGTTCGCCAAATACAGTTCGCTGCTGGGATCGCGGAACGGGACGGGCAGATGCCGTTGCGACGGCGAAATGTAGTCCCAGTAAGGCAGCGCCCAACTGCTGTCGCCGGACATTTTGCGGATGATCCTCTCGAACCAGTAGAGGTACATGCGGTGCCACGACCAGAAGTAGGGAGTGCCGTGCTCGCACATCTTCCATTGCGGATGCAGAGCCGGTCCGGGTACGCCGTGGATGGCCGCCTGGTAGGCCCAGCTCAAGGGATTGGCGGTGGGCAGCAGTTTCATGGCTTTGATGGCCTTGCGATACGACACCAGAACCGGGTCGCTGGCAGTCATGGGGCCCAGGTTGCGGCGGATGTACGGCGCTGCCATCACCGTGTCCAGGTTGAAAATGGATGAGCCCAGCACGGTCGAGGCGGCCGCCCCGGCTGTGACTAAGAATCTGCGGCGAGTGACGTGGTTCTTCATTTGCAGTGCCTCATCTTTCTTACTCAAAATCGCGCTTACTCAAAATCGCGCTTACTCAAGATCGCGCTTACTCAAGATCGCGGGGCGAAACATACTAAGGGGGAATCCATGACTAGGCGATCTCCGGCGAACGTTACGCTTATTTCTCCGCCGCCGCAAGCCGGGAGAAAGCTTCGCTGCTGGATATAATGAATGCGCTCATGCCTGCCCCCACTTCGACGCGGTCTACCTTCACCTTGAATCAGTCGCCGCCCGCAGGGATGCAACTGCGCTTCATCGCTTTCATCGTTCTCGTCTGGGCCCTGGTTTACGCCGCCGCGCTCTTTCAGCCGCCGCTCATGGACGACGCCGACACGGTCCACGCTGAAGCTGCGCGCGAAATGGCCGCCACCGGCGACTGGGTCACGCTGCACATCAATGGTGACAACGCCGGGGGCGGCGTCCGGTATCTGGAAAAAGCGCCGCTGATGTACTGGTGCGTGGCCGCCAGCTTCAAGTTGTTCGGCGTGAGCGAGTGGTCGGCGCGACTGCCCATCGCCCTGGGAGTCCTGGCTCTGCTGCTGGTGACGTACCGGTTGGGCCGCCGGGTTTTTAATCAAGAAAACCACAGCGAAGAAGCCGGGCTGTACGCTGCGCTGGCGATGGCTACCGGCTTTGGCCCGTTTATCTTTACCCGCATTCTTATTCCCGACATGATGGTGGGGCTGTGGCTGGCGATCGGCTTTGATTTTTTTCTCACCACGCTGGAACAGGCGGACGCGGGGCAGAAACCGTCACCGTGGTTGTGCTGGGGCATCGCCGCCACCATGGCGCTCAACGTACTGACCAAAGGCCTGATCGGGCTGGTTTTTCCCATCGGGACGATTTTTCTTTTTCTGCTGCTCACGCGAAACCTGCGCCACCTGCTGAAGCTGCGTTTGTTCTCCAGCTTCCTGGTTTTTCTGCTGATCGCCGCGCCGTGGCATTTGCTGGCCGGGTTTCGCAATCCGGCGCAAGGCCAGACCAAAGGCTTCTTCTGGTTCTACTTCATCAATGAACATTTTCTCCGCTACTTGAACAAGCGTTTCCCTGCCGACTATGACACCGTACCACTTTGGCTCTTCTGGGGGTTCATGCTGCTGTGGCTGATGCCCTGGACGGCGTTCATTGTGCAGGCGCTGCGGCAGGTGCCGGCCAAAATTTCTGAATTCCGTGATGGGCTGAGCGTGCAGCAGCGCGGGACTCTACTCTTCGCGCTGTGGGCTTTGCTGGTCCTGCTGTTCTTCAGCTTCTCCAGCCGGCAGGAGTATTACGTGATCCCCGGCGTCCCTGGACTGGCGCTGCTGCTGGGCGGATGGCTGGCCCGTGAATCCGCGTCGCCGGCCGGGAGCCCGGAGCGGCGCAGCGGACGAATCGCGTCGCTGGTGCTGGCGATGATCGGCGTTGCAGCGTGCGCCACATGCGTCTACCTGGCGTGGCAGGCAAAAACGCCGCCGCCCAACTACGACATCGCCGAGTTGTTGAAGAAGAATCCCGAGGAATACGCGCTATCTTTCGGCCACTTTCTGGACCTGACGCCGCAAGCCATGGGCGCTTTCAAAATCCCGCTGATCGCTACGGGAATCGCCTT
>JBGPLR010000137.1:0-7520 GCA_041486545.1 Terriglobia bacterium | reverse complement strand
TCTGGACTTGGATGCTGGTCGTAGCCATCGGACTCCTGGGAAACTCTTCGTTTAAAGCGTTGCGGCGACTGCGGGCTGAGGCTCTGGGGCTTCACCCACCCGGCGCAGTTCGCCTTTTTGCAATATCTTGCTCAGGTCAACCAGGATGATCAGGCGTCCTTGCAGCTTGCCCACCCCGGTCACGTAATTCAATTCACCGTCTTCAAAAACTGAGGGCGCCGCTTGCACGTCGCTCTCCGGAAGCTTGATCACCTCGGACGCCGAATCCATAATCAGCCCCACCATCTTGCCCGACACTTCGCTGACCAGGATGCGGTTCTTCTTGGTGTTGACAATCTGCCTTTCTCCGAATCTCTTGCGCAGGTCCAGCACCGAAACGATCTTGCCGCGCAGGTTGATCACGCCTTCCACGTAGCCCGGCGAATCCGGGACCGCCGTGATCTCCGGCACGCGCACGATCTCATGCACCAGCGCAATGGGCACTCCAAACGTCTCCCGTCCGATGCGGAAGCCTACGATATGCAGTTCTTTGGCCATGCCATCTTCCCCCGGACGTTAGTTGTAGGTCGCTCCGGCCATCTCTGGCGTGCGCCCGTTGCGCTCGCCGCGGACGGAAGATCCGTTGCGGCCATCGCCATTTCCATTGCCGTTGCCGTTGGCGGCGTTTTCCAGGCTGAAGCGGTCCATGGAGTCCAGCATGGTGCGGGACATCTTGGACATCTGCTCCGCCGAAGCCGCCAGTTCCGTGGACCCCGACGAAGACCGCTGCACCAGTTCGCGCATCTTTTCCATGGCCCGGACCACGGCTTGCGCTCCGGAAGCCTGCTCCTCCACCGACGAGTTGATCTCATGCGTGATCTCATTGAGCCGCGTGGTGGCTTTGGCGATCTGCGACGAACCGTGCGATTGTTCGTTGGTGGCCGCGCCAATTTCCTGCGCGAATTTGTAAACTTCAGACACCACGTTGGAGATCTTCTTCAGCGCGCTGCTTAAATCGCCGCCCAGCGAAATGCCCTCGTTCACAATGCTGGTGCTCTTTTCCATGTTCTCCACGGCCTTGCGGGCTTCCTTCTGGATGCTCTGGATGAGTTCAGAAATTTCCCGCGTGGACTGCGCGGATTTTTCCGCCAGCTTGCGCACTTCGTCGGCGACCACGGCAAAGCCCAGGCCATGTTCGCCGGCGCGGGCCGCTTCAATGGCGGCGTTGAGCGCCAGCAGGTTGGTCTGCTCCGCCAGGTCGTCAATCACGCCGATGATCTTGCCGATGTCGTCGGCGCGCTGCCCCAGGGCGGAGATGATCTCTGCCGACGAGCTGATGGCCGAGTTGATGCGGCTCAAACCGTCGGTGGCTTTCTCCATGGTGTTGATGCCGCTGTGCACTTCGTCGCGGGAACGCTGTGAAATGTCCAGCAGGACTTTGGCGGTGTCCGCCACGCGCTGGATGCTGGCCACCATCTGGTCAATGGATGCCGAGGTCTCGCTTACGTTGGAAGCCTGCATCTGCGTGCTCTTCACCATGTTCTGCACGTTGATGCTCATCTCATGCATGGTGCTGGTGACTTCATCAATGGCGGACGCGGCCTGCACGCTGATCTTGGCGGAATCGTCAGAGGACTGCGCCACCTGCGTGGAGCCGCCGGCCACCTGCGAAGCGCTGTCGCGGACGTTCTTTACCATGCTGCGCAGCCCCATCGTCATTTCGCGGAAGGCCTTGCCCAGGGTGTCCCGGGTGGAACGCGGGGCGATCTCTACCGAGAGGTCGCCGCCGGCAATGGCTTCAGAGAGTCCGGCCATCTCGCGCAGGTACAGCACCATGTTGTTAAAGGCGTGCGCCAGTTGCGCCACTTCGTCTTCGCCCTTGATCTCAACTTTCTGTTCCAGGTCTCCGGCGTCAGCGATTTGACCGGCCACGGCAATGAGCTGGGCCAGCGGGGTGGTGATGGAGCGGGCCACATTGCGGGCGATGAACACGCCCAGGCCCATGATGGTCATCATCCCCAGCAAGGTCATCAATTTGATCAGGGAGCTCGCCGTTTGGTCTGAGGCTTCCGCGCTGGCCAGGGCGCTTTTCACAATCGCGTACAACTGGCTCATCGACTCTTCTTCTTTTCTCTTTTGATCGGGAGTAGGCGTGGCCTGCAGATAAGCGATTTGCAGTTCGGCGACGGTAGCGCTGCCGGCATCCACCTGGCGGCGCTTTTCAATCAGCGGAGTGGCGAACGTTGCCATCCAGTCTTTTTCCGATTCGGAAAGCCGGTCGAGCAACTGCCGGGCCTGGGAGGAGTTGTCGCCCAGCGACGCGCTGGGTTCTCTCAGTTCCATGATGCGCTGGTCCACGTCCATCAGGCCGCGGGTCAGTGACTCGGCTTCCCGGGTATCGCCGTTCAGGAGAAAGTTGCGCAAGCGCAGCCGGTTGTCATTGCGGGCTTTCTCCAGTTTGGAGACTCCCTCCACCATGTAAATCGATTTTTGGTATGTCGCTTTGGTGGACTGCTCGTGCCAGACGGTGCCCAGGTTCACCAGGGACATCACCAGCACGATCACCAGGATCGAGCCGAAGCCGACGTACAGTTTGCCGCCGATGGTATGCATGTTCTTCCAACCTCCACGCGCTGGCCGCCATTTTGCCGCCTTCGCGTGTTTTCTTTCCGTCCGCAGCCTGGTTCTGATTGTCCAGCAGGCCATGGAGGATGGGGCTGTCTAACAAGTCAGGGATTGCCCCGTCGTTCTAAATGCAAGGCCAGTGCCATGCCCGGATAGGCATAGTCCTTTCGGCACGTATGGGTATGCAAGTAACTGAAAGTAAACAGGCGAGATGCGCATCGGACGGATGCAGGCGCAGGCCCCTCGTGGACGAACCAGGCTAGCGTCTCACCAAGGCATGGTGCGCTGACACCGAAGTCTCAGCATGAGACTAGACCTACGGTTTTGCTCATGGATACTGCTTGTGCGATTGGTTATTGACTCAAAATGAGATTCCAAGGTAACTTCAGGGTTCCCCGCGAATTTTGAAGCTGGCGGTCGAACAGGACCAGAGGTTGCCTAAACCTGAATGAAGCCGCGCAAGAAAGATCGCCCCATCCGCCCAACATCCCAGGCGAAAGGGAGGCCGAAGGCCGGGACCCCGGTTGAAAAAGTTCTGGAAGCCTGCGCGCAGCTACCAACATTGAGCGGACAACTAGCGGCGCTGCGGGAGTTTGTGGCGGAATCCGCGCGAAAGACCCTTGGCGTCAACGTGGCCGGCGTTGTGGTACGCGACGGAACCGGCTACAAGTTGGCCGCCGTTTCACCCGCGGTGAAAGAGGGAAGCGGGAAGACTGCGCTGCTCTCCCACGCCACGTCCTTCGCCACGCAAGCCATCGAACAAAAGCGGATGCTTGGCTTCCGTTTCTCTTATCGCGATGCCGAAGGCCAAAAGATCTACCACGGCATGGGACTGCCGTTGCTCACCTCGCAAACGTCGTCCGCTTTGCTGGTGGTGCGAAGAGAGGTTTTTGCGCCCTCGGAGATTTCCGCTTTCCAGGTCCTAGGCAACATGGCGCGCCTTGCCCTGGACAACGCCGAATTGTCGCGGGTGAGCGCAGCGCAGCAGAACGAGCTCAACCAGTTGCTGGAGATTTCCAGTGAGATGGGCAGCGCTGGACGTCTGGGTCCGTTTCTCAACAAGTTTGTGGTGCGCGCCGCGGAATTCATGGGCTTTGAACGGGCCTTCGTGGCCTTGATTGAAGCCGGCGGGTGCCGTTTGCGCTGGGGATCGAGCAACGGCGTCGCCCAGAAGCTCGATTTGGAATTTACCGCCGCCGGCCGCCGTGTATTGGAAACCAGAGAACCCTGCATCGCCGACGACGTGGGCGTGCTGCCCGTCCCGGAAAAGAACCAGTTGCTCAAGTGGCACGGCAAAGCCCGGCAATACCTGGGCGTCCCTTTGGTGTCCGGCGAAGGCCAGCCTTTCGGCGTGCTGGGTTTTCTGGACAAAAGCCTGCCGGAAAAAGACAAGAACGAGCACGCGGTCATCACGCAAGAAGACTTGCGCCGGGCGCGCGCCTTGGCCAGCGAAGTTGCCATGGCGCTGGAAGCTGGATACAACCTTCAGGTTGCCGACCATCACAAGAAGCGCGCGGAAGACCTGATGGAGATGGCCCTGGATTTGGGCTCGGCGCTGCGCCTGCCGGACTTCGTCAAGAACTTTACCGATCGCGTGGCGGTCATGATCGGCGCCAAGAACGCGGTGCTTGCCCTGGCCGAACGCAACAAGGTTGAGAGCGTCTGCTTTTACGGCGACAAGCCGGAGCGCGACCTTTTACGCCGGCTGAACGGTGCCTTGTCGGCCTTTGCCGAGAGCAATCCGGAAATGAAGATTACCGGCAGCGGGGTGCAGGCGCTGGGCGCTGAATTGGCGGAGAGTCTTGGCTGGCACAGCCTGACTCTGGTGCGGCTGGAAGGCACCGAGTCTGATTTACTCGGCATCCTGGCCTTGGCCGATATCAGCCGTGAACTGCTGCCCAGCGACCTCAACCTTCTGCAGGCGCTGATCGTGCATGCGTCGGTGGCGCTGGAAAATTCACGGCTCTTTACCCGCATTACCCAGTCCAGCCGGCAGTGGGCGGAAATCTTTGATTCCATTTCCGACTTTATCGTGGTGCACGACGAACAGCACCAGGTGCTGAAGGTCAACCGCTCGCTGGCGGAGTTTATCGGCGTGCGTCCGGCCGAGCTGATTGGCCTGAACATGCACGCGCTCACCGCCATCACGTCTGATTCGCCGCACCCCTGCCCATTCTGCCGCGAACAAGGCGACTCGGACGAATACCTGCATCCCGTGCTGGAGCGCAGCTATCTGGTTTCCACGTCGCGCATCCACGCGGCGCTGGATGAAGGCCTGCAGACCGTCCATGTGCTCAAAGACATCACCGACCGGCGCGAGGCCGAACGCCGCTATCGCGAATTGTTTGACAACGTGCAGGAAGGCGTCTTCTTCGCTTCACCCGAAGGCCATTTCATTGAAGTGAATGACGCGCTGGTGCGCATGCTGGGCTATGAAAACCGCGACGAGCTTCTCCGCCTGGACCTGACCCACCAGGTCTATCTTTCCGCTGAGCAGCGCGAAGAGATCCTTCGCCAGCTGAATGAAAACGGCGCGGTGCGCAATTTTGAAGTTACGCTGTGCCGCCGCGACGGGTCCATCATCCACGCGCTGGAGAATGCTTTTGTGGTGCGCGACGGCCAGGGCAAGACCCTGCAGTATCGCGGCGTGTTTTTGGACATCACGGAAGTGAAAAACTTCCAGGCCCAGTTGCAGCGCGAGCGCGATTTCACCGGCAAAATCCTCAACAACACCCAGACCATGATCATGGTCGCCGACACCGCGGGGCTGGTGAGCTACGCCAACCGGCGGTGCGCGGAGTCCGGCAGCTTCGATCAAAGCGAACTGGTGGGGCACCGCCTGGACCGTTTTGTCGCGCCGGCGCACAAACCGATGTTTGCGGAAGGTTTTGAATCCGCTTTGCACGGCATGCAGGTGGACAACCTGGAAGTGATGATCGTGCGCGGCAACGGCTCGCAGGGCAAGTTCTCCATCAATCTGAGCCCCATGCGCGACGAAAGCGGCGACGTGACCAGCGTGGTTGCCTTGATGACCGACATTACCGACGCGTCCATGATCCAGGCCAAGCTGATGCACACCGAGAAAATGGCGGCCGTGGGCCAGTTGGTTTCCGGCGTGGCCCATGAAGTGAACAATCCCCTCACCGCCATCATGGGATTCTCTGACCTGTTGATGGAAAACCCTGAAGTTCCCGGCAGCGCGCGCAAAGATCTTCAAGTCATTCTGGAAGAGGCGCAGCGCACCAAAGAGATTGTGCAGAACCTGCTGAGCTTTGCCCGGCAGCGCCCGCCGCAGCGGCAGCGACTGCAGATCAATGAGATCCTGCGCAAGACCATCGCCTTGCGCGCCTACGATTTTTCCAACCACGGCGTGCAGATTATCGAGAAGTTTGATGAGCGCTTGCCGGAGCTGATCGGCGACTCGCACCAATTGCAGCAGGTTTTCCTGAACATCCTGAATAACGCCTATGACGCGGTCCGCGCCACTGGACGCCCCGGCGTGATTGAAATTGAAACTTTGCACGATAGCGGCTGGCTGGAGATCCTGTTTCATGACAACGGTGAAGGCATCCGCCATCCCGAGCGCATTTTCGACCCCTTCTTTACCACCAAGGAGGTGGGCCAGGGGACCGGCCTGGGATTGAGCATCTGTTACGGCATCGTGCGTGAGCACGAAGGCGAAATCCTCTGCGCCAACAATCAGGATATGCCGGGGGCCACTTTCAGCGTGCGGTTGCCCGTCCGGACCAAGGCCGATTTGAAACTGATGACGGTGGCCGGAGCCCGGCAGTAGTTGCGAAAGCGGGGCCAGAAAGCGTGAGTAAGCCAGAGTGAGCCAAGCAAGTTCGAACAAGAATGCGGTTGCGGAATTGTTGCCCCTGTTGGTGATTGAGGACGAACGCTCGGTGATGGACTTTGTCCGCATGGCGCTGGAGCGTAACGGCTATGTCTGCGCCACGGCCAATTCCGCGGCAGAGGGCCTGCGCCTGCTGGAGACGCAGCATTTCAGCGGCATCATCTCGGACATGCGTACGCCGGGCGGGGCCAGCGGGGCGGACGTGCACGCCTGGATCGTGGCCCACCGGCCGGAGCTGAGCAACCGCATGCTGTTCATCACCGGCGACACGGTCAATGAAGACACCATGAAGGCCCTGGTCAGCACCGGCGTGCCCTACATTGAGAAACCGTTCCGCGTCCGTGAACTGATGGGAACGGTGGAAAAGATTTTTGGAAAGGCCAAGTCCAGCTGTGAATGACGATTTGCGCGTCCGCTTCCTGATTGTTGACGACCACCAGAGCATCCGCCGGCTCTGCGTGACCGTGGGTGCGTCTCTGGGTTTCGACTGCAAGGAAGCGGAAAGCGCGGAAGCCGCGATGGTCTTTCTGGAAACCTTCGCGCCGGACATTGTGCTGGCCGACCTGATGATGCCCAACATGAGCGGCCTGGAATTCCTGCCGCGCGTCAAGCAGCTCCTGCCGCGCAGCGAAATCGCCATCATGACCGGCCACGCTTCCATTGAAACCGCGGTGCAGGCCATGCGTCTGGGCGCCTATGACTACATCACCAAGCCTTTTCGCATTGAAGAGCTCAAACTGCTGTTGCAGCGCATGGAAGAGAAGGTCAAGCTGGTGGCGGAAAACCAGTTCCTGCGCGACCGCGTGAACGCGGAGATGGAACTCACCGGAATCGTTGGCTCGTCGTCCAAGATCCAGGACGTTTTTCGCATGGTGGCCCGCCTGAAAGACACCCGCACGCCGGTGCTGATCGCCGGCGAGAGCGGCACCGGCAAGGAACTGGTGGCGCGCGCCGTGCACTATCGCGGATCGTTTGCCAAGCGGCCTTTTGTCGCCGTGGATTGCGGGTCCCTGGTCCCCACGCTGATTGAGAGTGAGTTGTTCGGCTACGAGAAAGGCGC
>JBGPLR010000136.1:0-7626 GCA_041486545.1 Terriglobia bacterium | reverse complement strand
GTCAACGATTCCAACCGGACGCAAGCATTCTCCAACCTGTACCTGAAGCCGTGGAAGCACCTGGGCGCGCATCAAATCACCATGGGAGGACGCGTGGTACGGGTGATCTATCGGGCGGCCATCACGCGCAGTGAAGTGCTGGCGCTGGATGGCAGCAACATATTGCGCCAGTTGATCTTCGCCAACGCTCCGGCATTCAACTTGAGCACGCTGGAATCGAGCGGCTTCATTCAAGACCGCTGGTCGGCCAGGCAGCGGCTGGTGGTGGAGATCGGCGGACGCTGGGACCGCGACAGTTTTGTGCAGCGCGACGTGTTTTCGCCGCGGGTGGCGAGCTCGCTGCTGGTGGCCAAATCCAGTGAAACCAAGCTGACCGGTGGCGCGGGTATCTACTACGACCGCACCAACCTCAACCAATATTCTGTTTCCCTGCAGGGTGGACGCTCGGACACTTTCTTTCTGCCTACGGGCATGCTGTTTCTGCCGGCAACGTTTTCGGCTGATCCCCGGCAGCTGACACTGCCGCGGTTTCTCAACTGGAGCGCCGGAGTGGAACGCCGGCTGCCCGGCAAGGTTTACACGCGAGTGGAATACATCAGCCGGCACGGCGTGAACGGCTGGGCCTACGAGCTGCAGCCCGACGGAAACTACCTGCTGCAGACCAAGCGCCATGACCACTATGACGCCGCGCAGATCACGGCGCGGAAAGAGTTCAAGCGAGGCTATCCACTTCTGGTTTCCTACACGCGATCCAAAGTCCGTTCCAATGAGACTGTGGACTTCACCGTGGACAACACCACCAGCGGCAAGCAGGTGGGCGGCGTGCTGCCCTGGGATTCGCCCAACCAGATAGTTTCCTGGGGCTCAACCCCATTGCCCTGGAAGCTGAAGAAATTTGATTTTGCTTACTCCGTGCTGTGGCGCACGGGATTTCCGTTTGTCACCACGGACGAGTTCGCCCGCCTGGTTTCCGGCCCAGGACAGTTCCGCTTCCCCAGCTTTTTTTCCCTGAACCCGGCGGTCGAGCGCAAGTTTGCCTTCAAGGGCAATCTGTGGGCAGCGCGGGTTGGCATTGACAACATCACTGACAGCCAGAACCCATCGTTCGTGGACAACAACGTAAACTCGCCGACCTTCCTGGTGTTCGGCGGATTCAGCCGCCGGACACTCAACGGCCGCATACGGTGGCTGGGGAAGAAACCGAATTAGCGAGGAAACCTTGCCACTGATTGCACTGATGGCACTGATCTACGCAGATTTCTAAAGAGCAGTCTGGGAGAGATGTGCCAACTTTGCACGCAGAGCTATCAAGGGCGTCGCTGAAGAAGAACAAGTTGCGTCACATGCAATTACCCAAAGGAGCTTATGCTGGGCGGTATTCCGGCTCCGGGGTGGCGGCGAGCAGGGAGCGCGTGTAGTCATGCGCGGGCCGTTCGGTAATTTGCTCCACCGGGCCCATCTCCACAATTTCTCCCGCGCGCATCACGGCAATCCGGTCACTCAGGTAGCGCACCACGGGCATGGAGTGGGAGATAAACAGATAAGTGAGCCCGAAGGCGCGCTGCAGGTCTTTGAGCAGGTTCACGATCTGCGCGCCAACACTGACGTCGAGCGCGGACACTGGTTCGTCACAAATCACCAGCTTGGGACGCAGGATGAGCGCGCGCGCGATTCCGATGCGCTGGCGCTGCCCGCCGGAGAATTCATGGGGATAACGGCGAAGGGAGGATTCGTCGAGGCCCACGGCGCGCATCATCTCAGCGGCTGCGGCGTGGAGCTGCGGCCGGGAAAGAGGCCCGCGGCTGACTTCACTTGCGGGAATCTGCGTTTTCGAGTGAATCACCAGCGGCTCGATGATGATTTCTTCAATCCGCATGCGGGGATTGAGCGAGGCGAAGGGGTCCTGAAAGATGATTTGCATGTCGCGGCGCAGCCGGCGGAGTTCGGCGCCCGATGCCGCCAGAACGTCGCGACCATTGAAGCGCACGGAGCCGGACGTAGGTTCGATCAGGCGGAGGACCATCCGCCCCAGCGTGCTCTTGCCGCATCCCGATTCGCCGACGAGGCCGAGGGTTTCCCCTTCTGTAATGTCGAGCGACACGCCGTTCACCGCGCGGACGCCTTGGGCAGTCTTGCTTTGGCCGAAGACACCTGCGTCCGCGGGGTAGATCTTGACCAGGTTACGCAGTTCCAGCAGAGCCATAGAATGAATATATATTGCTTGCCCAGCTTGCCAGCCCATCGGTAATCTTAGCGTTTGAAACTTGGCGTCTCGTGAAAACGCCTCGAAGCAGCATGGTGTACCGAACCGCCTCGGGGCCCTTCGACTCCGCGCCCAACGAACACTTGTGGGACAGGTTCCTCAAGCGCTCCGCTCAGGGTGACATATCCCAGGAGGGCTTCGGTGACGAGCGCAAACAACTGCGCGCCCAACGGTCACTGGTGGGACAGTTTTGTTCACGCGCTTCGCTCGGGGTGACAGTTCCGGGGGAGTTTCGATGAGGCGACGCGAAACCACAATATGTTGGGATGATCTAAGGTTCTCTAACCCAAGATCTTGGATTAGAGGCGCCAAAGGCGAATAATTAGCGGATTTTAGTTGCTTTTGCGCGTCAACCATGCTACACTAACTCGTTTAATTACAATGGTTTGTCGCAGGATATTGGGAGATGGTGGCTTGAATCGTCAAAACCTACGCCAATCTGGGATGCGTTGCGTAAGTCCTTTAGATCTTGGGATGGACAGGGAGGGGTAGGCCGGGAAAATCGCCGGAATTGCCAAAATTGACTATTGTGGTATTTTCGGGTCGCCGACGCCATCCGAAAGGCCCCTCGCGACAAGAGCTACAAGAGTCTCGCAAGGGTTCAGTTTTGATCCGTTCTTAGATGGTGAGCAGGATTAAGGCTGGGATTGCTGGCATTTCGTGAGAGCCTTGCTTGGGAAATCATGAGAGTTTACGGGCCAGAAGCATAAGTTCATCATGTTAGAATCCAATTAACTTTTAGCGAGAGACCATCGCATTGACTGAACTGGCACCTTCCATATTGTCCGCGGATTTCGCCCGCCTGGCCGACCACGTTCAAGCCGTGGCCGACGGGGGAGCTACGCTGTTACACGTGGACGTGATGGACGGGCATTTTGTCCCCAACCTGACGATTGGCCCGCCGGTGGTGGCCAGCCTGCGAAAGGTGACCAACCTTCCCCTGGACGTGCACCTGATGATCGAGAACGCGGACCAGTTCATTCCCGCGTTTGTGGATGCCGGGGCGGACTGGATTTCCGTCCACCAGGAAGCTTGTATTCATCTGCACCGCACGCTGGAGATGATTCGCGGCCGCAATCTGAACGCCGGCGTGGTGATCAATCCGGCAACGCCGGTACACACCCTGGAAGATGTGCTGGACATGGTGGACCACGTGCTGGTGATGTCCGTGAATCCGGGCTTTGGCGGACAGAAATTTATTCCCATGACGCTGGACAAAGTCCGCAAGCTGGTGGCGATTCGGGCAGAGCGCCGCCTGAATTTCCGCATTGAGATTGACGGCGGCATCAATACGGACAACATCGCGGACACGGTGCGCGCCGGAGTGGAAATCCTGGTGGCCGGAAACGGCGTCTTCGCCAACGGCGATCCCGCAGGCAATGTACGGCGCCTGATCAAACTGGCAACGGAAGCCACGCTGCAAAGAGTCTGAAAAACTGAGGTTGTCAATAATGCTACGCAAAATCATTATCTCCGCCGTATTGGCCTGCGCGCTTCTGGCAGCCAGCGGCTGCGGCCATCATAAAGTGCAGAACCCCCTGGCCAATGTTGATTCCAAGCAGCCGGACAAAGGCCTGTTTGACCGCTCCATGGAATCCATGAGAAAGGGCCACTACCAGGAAGCGCGCACGCTGCTGGAAACGCTGATCAATACCTATCCGGATTCGGAGTACATTGCCCGCGCCAAACTGGCCATTGGCGACGCCTGGTACACGGAAGGCGGCACGGCGGCATGGCAGCAGGCGGAAATGGAATACAAGGATTTCCAGACGTTCTTCCCCAACCTGCCGGAAGCGTCAGAAGCGCAGTTGAAAGTGGCCAACATCCATTACCGGCAGATGGAAAAACCGGACCGCGATTTTGCCCAGGCGGCGCGCGCCGCGGAAGAGTACAAGCTGCTGATCTCGCAGTACCCGGAGAGCCCGCTGGTGCCGCAGGCCAAACAGCGGCTGCGGGAAGTGCAGGAAGTGCTGGCAGAACGGCAGTTCCGCATCGCCCACTTCTATTTCCTGCGGGTCAACCTGGCGGCTTCCCAGGCGCGGCTGCAATCACTGATTGACTCTTATCCGCTGTACAGCGGCGTGGACGAAGCGCTCTACGAACTGGGCCTGCTCTATGAAAGAGAAGCCGCCACCATGCGAAAGCAGGACAAACTGGACGCGGCCAAACGCGAGAAGATGACAGCGGGGTTCGAACAGCACGCAATCGACGCTTATTCCAAGATCGTCACGCGCTATCCCGCCATGGCGCGCACGGAGGACGCTCGGAAACGCCTGGCCGCGATGAAGGCGCCCATCCCCCAAACTACGCCGGAAGCCGTTGCCGCCAACAAGGCCGAACAACAGAGCCGCAGCGAGGACCGCTTTTCGCAGCGGATGCTGGGAAATTTCAAGAAGCATCCCAGCGTGGCGCGGGCCAGCAAAGTGGGCGAACCCAACATGAGCGAGGAAAAGATCGCCAGCGCTGCGGCCATGGTGCAGGCGGTGAACAACGAGATCATGGGCATCACCCCGCAGGCCACGCCGCAGGCCAGCCAGAAGATCGGCATTGACGCGGTGAGCGGCGGAACCGGGGCTCCGGGAGCCAATGAGGCCCCCCCGACGGCTGCGCCGCCCCAGGTGAACGAACTGCAAAAGACGCCGCCGGACGCTAAGACCCAGGACGCGGCCCAGCCGGGCAGCGCGCAGAGCGGGGACGCCAAAGGCGCTGATGACAAGCAGGATTCCACCAGCAAAAAGAAGAAGAAAAAGGGCTTGCGGAAGCTGATACCCTTTTAGAGATAAGGGGTTTTACTCCAGAGGACTAGCACCTTTGACGGGGCTAAGAGGCATACCTGATGAGGTACTGAGGTGGTCTTCCCATTGACTTCAAAGGTAATTACCAGTAAGTTGTCCTCGTTTCCTGCTTAAAATGAAGGTATTTAGACGTGTCGCTACGAATCCTATTTGCCGATGACAGCGTAACCGCCCAGAACATGGGGAAGAAGATCCTCACGGAGGCCGGTTACGAGGTTGTGGCTGTGAGCAACGGCGCTGCCGCCGTGAAGAAGATTGCGGAGCAGAAGCCGGACATCATCATCCTGGATGTCTACATGCCGGGATATACCGGCCTGGAAGTGTGCGAGAAAGTGCGCGCGTCCAGCGCGACGGTGAAGACGCCGGTGCTGCTGACAGTGGGCAAGATGGAACCGTACAAGCCGGAAGACGCGCGTCGCGTGCGCGCCGATGGCGTGATCATCAAGCCGTTTGAAGCCAGCGACCTGCTGGCCATTATCAAGAAATTTGAAGAGCGCATCGCGGCGATGCCTCCGCCTCCGGCGCCTCCGGTGGTGCGTCCGGTGGAAGAGATAGCGGTTACGCCTTTAGAAGAGCACCACGACCCGCAACCGGCGAGGAACCTGCAGCCCATGGTGGAAGTCCCAGACCATATGGCCAGCTCTTCAGCATTCAGTGACTTGTTGGGTGGTGACGCGGCCCACGGCATGGGACACATGGTGGCGCCACCGCCGCCTCCGCCGGCGGCGACCGTAGCTGATCATGCCTCCAGCCCCATTCAGGAATCCGAGATTCCAGTTTCCTGGCGACAGGACATAGAACCCGAACCGATTATTGTGGATACTCCGGCCAGGGTGGTTCCGCCGCCTATGCCGCCGCCTATTGCGAATACCGCTTCGCTTCCCGACCTTGCTCCGGTCCAGGCCCCAACAGCGGTGATCGAGCCTGCCGCCGTTGCGACTCCAGCACCGATGCCCGACGCTCCGCTGCCCGAGCCGATTCAGGCCGCTGCGGTGGCCGAGTCCGCCGAGGCCGAGCCCCCCGAACCGATTCCTACTGGTCCCGTGCTCGCGCGTCCGAAAATGATTCCGGTGTATCAGGAACCTGAGGCGCCGGCGGGCGGGCATGAAGTTGTTCCAACAGCAGCGGGGCCAATCGGCGACATAGACGTTCCTCGCGAACCTCAGCTGCAGGAAACTGCGGCAGAAATTACGCGCGAAACCAAGGCTGATGCACGCGAGCCGCAATTGCAGCAGAGTGCGGAAGAGATTACGCGGGAAACAGTGGCCGATGTTCGCGAACCAGCACTGGTGCCAACGCAACAGACTGCGGAGCCGACGCCGGTTCCCGCGGCCGCTGCCAGCGTTCCCAGCGCGGTTTCCGCAGAAGCCCCAGCGCCGGTAGCGGAAACGCCTTCTGCACCGCAGGGCGGCGTCGCTGACCTTGATTTTGAAGCCCGAGTAGCCGCTGCACTGGCGGCCTACAACCATCAGGCGCGGCCTGAGGTGCTGGCGTCTGCCGCAGCTGAGCCTCCGGCCCCGGTTCCGCCCGCAAGCATAGAAGCAGCGCCGCAGGCTGCCGAGGTGGCGCCGCCATCGTTTGAATACAGCCCGCCGGTGACTGCTCCTGAGCCTCCGCCAGCGCCGGTGGTGGCAGCAGTTGAGGCCGCTCCTGCGGCTATCGTCGCGGCTGCTCCCGAAGTACCACCTGCTCCGGCAGCCCATGAGGAACCCAAGATCGAACAGCCGGCCGCCAGCTCGACCCATGACGCAGTGCTGGCCAAGCTGGAAGAGAAATTGCCGGAAGCCGCCGCCGCAGTGGCCAGCGCCGCCGGCAGCCAGCATGACAGCATTACCGACGCGGTCAATCGCGTGATGGAACGCATGAAGGGCGATCTGGTGGAAGAGATTGTCCGGGAGCTGAAATCGAAGCAGTAAGACTTTTGCCATGTTATGCAGCGAAGGGGGCGAAAAAATCGCCCCCTTCAGCTTTTTAGGACGGCGGAAAGGGGGCTGGGGTTTTCAATCGCGAGAAACGCCGCGTTTGCCCAGTTCCGCTCTACGCTTGTAAGATCAATCATTCAGTCATTTTTGCGCGCGCATGCCACACGAACTCCAAAAAGCATACGATCCCAGTGCGATTGAAGTCCGCTGGGCGGAATACTGGGTCCGGGAGAAGCTGTTCTCGGCGCCGACGCCGCAGTCCGGCTCGCAGGCGGAGATCAAGCCATTCACGCTGCTTCTGCCGCCACCCAACGTGACCGGACGCCTGCACATAGGCCACATGCTCAACCACACGGAGATGGACATCATCACCCGCTGGCGGCGCATGCTGGGCGACTTGGCCAACTGGATTCCCGGCACCGACCACGCGGGCATTGCCACGCAGATGATGGTGGAGAAGCAGGTGCTCGCCGAAGGCAACAGCCGCCAGAAGATGGGCCGCGAAGCCTTTATCAAGCGTGTGTGGGACTGGAAAGAGCATTACGGCGGCGCGATTCTGGGCCAGATGAAGCGCCTGGGTACGTCCGTGGACTGGAACCGCGAGTACTTCACCATGGACGACAACCTTTCCGCGTGCGTGCGCGAG
>JBGPLR010000135.1:0-7654 GCA_041486545.1 Terriglobia bacterium | reverse complement strand
ACTTCTTCGATCAAGTCGGCTTTGGTCATAGGCCTATTCCACCTTAAATAGGTTCCAACGTCAAGGCTGGTTTTTGCCGTAGAAGCTTAATTCTCAATGATTTGGGCCACCACCGCAAGCTGGCCGGGGGAAACTACGGTTGACGTTTAGAGCCCTTCCGCGTGCGGCCGCTGCCATTTCGGGCCGCGTTTCACCCCGGAACAATCACCTTGAGCGCCCTGGGCAGCAGGCTGATCTCCACCGGCGTCTGGCAGACGGCCTCGCCGTCAGCATAAATCTCCAGTGGGCGCCCGGATTCCACCCGCACCGTGCGGGCCTGGAAGTATTCCACTTGTTTAATCCCCAGGTGCCGTCCCAAGAAAACTGTTGGGAAGCAAAGGAGGGTCTTCAGCTTGCTCATTTTGGCGACGAAGCAGACATCGAATAGACCGTCGTCCAGCTGGGCGTTAGGCGCGATCCTGGCGCCGCCTCCGTAGCTTCCGGCGTTGCCCACGGCGAGGAACAGGCCAGATTGGGCGATCTGCCGCTGGATCAATTGGCCCGTACCCGCCTCTACACGGAAGTCCGTCGGCTGGAACCGGGCGATTCCCCCTAAGGCCGCCAGCACGTATCCGGCTGATCCCCGCAGCCACGCCGGCATGGCGTTGGCGATGCGGTTGGCCTCAGAGTCGAGCCCCATGCCAGCCACGCAGCAGAACAGCGTTTCTTCAGTGCCGTGGCGCAATATCCCCAGGTCAATTTCCCTGACGTTGTTGGCGCCGGAGCAGAATTGCTTCCACGCGGCCAGTGCGGTTTTTGCGTCGGCGATACCCAGTGACTTGGCAAAATCATTGCCACTCCCTTTGGGGATCACCAGCACGGGAATCTTGCGTTGATGCAGTTGCGGCAGGTAGCGATGGATGGTGCCGTCGCCACCGAAGATGAGGGCGGCAGAGAGATTTTCGCTCGCATCCTCCAGGTCAGCGACAATCTCAAGGTCGAAGGAGGCACCACGAAAAAGCTCCACCGTTTTGGGTGGGATGTTTGGGTGGAGTAAGGCAGCGACGATCACCGAGACCCGTGTGGCACAGGCACTCCTGCCTGTGCCGGTTGCAGCCAGAGCCAACGATATTCTTCAGGTCTGCGGCAAAGCCCAGCGTCAACCGGATTTCCCATAATGTAATTCCTCTTGAATTCAAATTCGCCAGAGCGCGTGATTCGGTCAAACGACTCGTCTTGCCAGAGCGTCCCATTTCTGCTCAGAAGCTTGTTGATGTTACGGGCTGATGTTCCCTTAATACCTTTCATAACCTCAGCCAGCGAATATGGCTCTCCTTGATCGTTCTCCAGAAGAGTAAACAGCAGATGAACGTGGTTTGGCATGATCACGGCAGCAAATAGTTCAATTCGCGTACCGTCGTCAAAAAGACAGTGTTTGAGAGCGATGGTTCGGGCACGAGGAGGAAGGAACAGATCACCCACGGTTCTGTAGGTTACAAAGTAAGAGGCGTTGAACTTCTGGATGTGCGGCAGATTTCGTCTGTAAAAGGGCTTCATCTCAGCACAATCACTTTGCTCGTCTACTGCGCCCGTGTGGAAAGGCTCCTCTTGCGTGATCCTGCTTCCTTCAGAAGGATACTTTGGCACAGGCAAGACAGTTGGGTTTGTTTTTTCAGCTGCCAGATTATCAAAGAAGCGTTGATTGGGCGATCAAGCAACCTTTAGAATTCCCGTTAGAATTCCCGTGTGGCACAGACACTCCTGTCTGTGCCTGCTTCCTTCAGAAGGACACTTTGGCACATGCAAGACACTTGGGTTTGCTTTTTTCAGCTGCCAGATTACCAAAGAAGCGTTGATTGGGCGATCAAGCAAACCTCTGGAATTCCCGTGTGGCACAGACACTCCTGTCTGTGCCTGCTTCCTTCAGAAGGACACTTCGGCACAGGCAAGAGTGCCTGTGCCACACGATCATGGATGTATTTCCGTCTCTCGCATTTGGCGACCCATCTTCACGACCAATGTTACCGGCAGTCTTTGGGATATTGGATAAAACTGGCTTTGCTGTTTTGCTCCTTCGACTTCGACAGCACCCTCTTTGATTTTTCGCATACACTCGGTCACTGATCCAAACCCTGCTTTCGCAAGGAGCTTATCAAGCCGCACGATCAACCCGTTGCCGTCGTCGGTTTTCTTGGGCTTCCCACTTCCGTCCTGCACAGCGACATCTGAGAACTGTACGCTCGCTCTTTCTAAGTCACTCGGGGCTTGTTTCATTTGAAACTGCCGCATCCAGTGTTCGGCGGCTTTCGCTGCCGCGTCAGCTCCATGGAAGTCAGTGACGATGCGGATCGCCAATTCCTTCTTGGCATCCATTGGATGGGTTTCCGCTCGCATTAATGCAATCTGCTCGCTTTTGACGTCCGTCAGCAGCTCGTAGTACCGCCACATCAGATCGTCGGAGATGGACATCACTTTCCCATAGATTTCCTGGGGCGGCTCGCTGATGCCGATGTAGTTGCCGTAGCTCTTGGACATCTTCTGCACGCCGTCCGTGCCTTCCAGGATCGGCATGGTCAGCACGATCTGCGAGGGCTGGCCGTAAGCGCGCTGCAGATCGCGGCCCATCTGGAGATTGAATTTCTGGTCGGTGCCACCCAGTTCCACGTCGGCTTCCAGCGCTACGGAATCGTATCCCTGGCAAACCGGATACAGCAGTTCATGCAAATGGATGGGTTTTTCTTCCTGGAAGCGTTTGTGAAAGTAGTCACGCTCCAGCATCTGCGACAAGGTGACCTTGGCGCACAGGCGGACGAAATCCTCTACGGCCATCTTGGAAAACCAGCGCGAGTTGAAATCGATGACCGTTTTCTCGCGGTCCAGGATCTTGAACACCTGGGTTTTGTAGGTCTCCGCGTTGCGGTCCACGTCCGCGCGAGTGAGCGGCGGGCGGGTGGCCGAGCGGCCCGTGGGGTCGCCGATCATGCCGGTGAAGTCGCCGATGAGAAAGATCACGGTGTGGCCCAGGTCCTGAAAATGTTTCAGCTTGCGCATGAGCACGGTGTGGCCCACATGCAGGTCAGGCGCCGTGGGATCAAACCCGGCCTTCACCCGAAGCGGCTTGCCCGTCTTGAGCGATTGCGCCAGCCGCTCACGCAGCTCGGCCTCACGGATGATCTCCGCCGCGCCTTTCTTGATGTACGCCAGTTGCTCGTCTACTGGTGGGAAATTGGCCATGGACAGATTATAAAGTCCCCTACTTCTGTACCCAGGTTTTTACCGCATCCACGCTCAAGATTTGCCCGCTTGTTGCCGATTACACAGGTATGAACCGCCGAGCCTTTGTATCCGGGGCCATCATGTCAGTAGCGCTGGCTGGAGTGGACCTGTTTGCCGCGATTGTGATCTGCGGCTTCTCCCAACATAGCATTTACGCCTGGGTCTTTCTGGTGGCCGTGTGCATTGCCTGCCTGCTCTTGTGCCACGCCTTTGTCTGCTTCGGGAAAGCCTGGCAAAAGACCTGGGACAGTATTGACATGATGGCCGCCGCGGGTTCCCTGCCAGCGCTTTGCCTGACGATAGTCGCGGTGACGGCGATTGCGCAGTTTCTGCGCGGTTAGTGAAGCATCCATTGCGCCGGCCTATCTTCCTGACGACCCAAACCCGCCCGCCTTGCGGCTGGACTCGTTGAGGTCTTCCACCACCTGCACTTCTCCGGTGAGTACCGGGTAAGGAATCAGGTTGGCGAGTTTGTCTCCGGCGTTGATGACTGCCGGCTGATCGCCCAGATTCTCCATCAGGACTTTTATTTCGCCGCGATAGCCGGAGTCAATCACGCCTCCGGTGAGCGCCAGCCGTCGTGAAGCCATGGAAGACTTATCGCGCAGCAACGCTCCCATGGGTCGGCCTTCCGGCGACGTGCATTCAATGGAGATACCCGTGGGAACCAGGGCGTGCCCCCGCGCGGCGATAGTGACCGTCTCGGCCGAGAAAATGTCATAGCCCAGATCTTCACCCGGATGGGCGACGGTGGGAGCTTTGGCGTGAGCGGACAGCAGTTTGACCTTGAGCATTACGCAGTCCCCGGCTTCACAGTTTTGCGTACAACTCTTCTGTCTCGGACTTCAAGTTCGCTGGAAAGCACCTGCTGGATGGCTTCCGAGTAAGCGATATGTTCCTGCTCCAGAATCCGCGCGGAGAGCGTGTGCTCGTCGTCGGCATCCAGCACGGGGACAGTCTTTTGCAGAATGATGGAGCCGTGGTCCAAGTGTTCGTCAACGAAGTGCACGGTACATCCGGAAACTTTTACGCCGTAGTCCAGCGCCTGCTTCTGGGCGTCGAGTCCGGGGAACGCCGGCAGCAGCGAAGGATGAATATTGAGGATGCGATTGGGGAAGGCGCGCACAAACTCCGGCGAGAGCAAACGCATGTACCCGGCCAGGCAGACCAGATCAACCTGGGCGCCTTTGAGCGCGGCCACAACTTCCGCATCGTGCTCTTCGCGAACCCGGCCCTTGGAAGAAATCAACTTGGCGTTCAGCCCGCGTTTTCGTGCCGATTCCAGCCCCGGTGCGTCGGCGCGATTGGAGATCACGATGGCGATTTCCGCCTGGAGCCGGCCGGTTTTGATCGCATCGGCAATGGCTTCGAAGTTGGAGCCGCGTCCGGAAAGCAGGATGCCAAGTTTTTTCATTTCGGCCATCGTTGTTGAAAGGCAAACGCAAGGTCCCTCCGTCCTACTCGCGCGCTGATGAATGCGCGGGCTCGCTTAACGGCCGTCGGGATGACGAATCTTTGGAGCACGGATTTCATTCTCACCGGCTACACCTTTGGTCCAATCGAGCTATGCGGTCAGGCGTAGAGCACCTTGCGCTCACCTTTGACGATGCGGCCGATCAGGTACGCCTTCTCGCCGGCCTTCTCAATCATGGCCTGCACGCGCTTGAATTTCTTGGCCGGCACCACCAGCACCATGCCGACGCCCATGTTGAAGGTGCGCATCATGTCGTCCTGGGGGACGTTGCCGATCTTCTGCATGTGGCTGAACACCGGCAGAATGGGCCACGTGCCCATCTGCACGATGGCTGCCGTGCCCTTGGGCAGAACGCGCGGCAGGTTGTCCGTGATGCCGCCGCCGGTGATGTGCGCCAGCGCGTGGAGCAGGTCGGCGGCAATTAGTTTCTTCAGCACCGGCCAGTAACTCTTGTGGGTCTTGAGCAACTCCGCGCCAGCCTTGCCGTGGAGATCATTGATATAAGTGTCCGGGGTGTACTTGGCCACTTCAAAAAAAAGCTTGCGGGCCAGCGAGTAGCCGTTGGTGTGCAGGCCGTTGGAAGGCAGACCGACCAGCACGTCGCCCGCGGCAACTTTCTCTCCGGTGATGATCTTGCTTTTGTCGGCGATGCCCACAATGAACCCGGCCAGGTCGTATTCTCCCTGGGGATAGAAGCCGGGCATCTCCGCGGTTTCGCCGCCGATGAGCGCGCAGCCGTTGTGGCGGCAGGCGTCGGCAATTCCTTCGACAACTTTTTCCGCGATGTTGGGGTCCAGCGTGCCGGTGGCCAGGTAGTCCATGAAGAACAGCGGCGCGGCGCCCTGCACGGCAATGTCATTCACGCAGTGGTTCACCAGGTCGCCACCCACCGTGTGATGCACGTCCATCATGAAGGCGACTTTCAGCTTGGTGCCTACGCCGTCCACGCTGGAGACCAGCACCGGCTCGCGGTATTTCTTCTTGTCAATGGCGAACATGCCGCCAAAGCCGCCGATCTCGCTGACCACGCCTTTGGTGAAGGTTCGATGGGCCAGATATTTGATGCGCTGCTTGGCGCGGTCGGCGCGGTCAATGTTGACGCCGCTATCAGCGTAAGTGATCGAAGTCTTGTTCAAGCCAGAGGTCCGTTGCTTCTTCAAAATTGTGCGGGGCTCCCAGGGTGAGGGGAAAAAACTAATTTTAGCATTGTCCCGCATCAACGGCGGACGCTTCAGAGCCTGGCCGCGAATTAACGCGAATGAACACGAATAAGACGTGAGCAAAGTGAGTGACGCGTTCAGATCTGAAAATTCGCGCTTATTCGCGTGTATTCGCGGCCAGACTATTTTGCGGTGCTTTTAGAGGCCGCTGCCAGCTCTTTGCCTACCGAATCCAGCACGCCGTTGATGAACTGCACGGACTCCGGCGCGGAGAATTTGCGGGCGATCTCCAACGCCTCATTGATCACCACCGGCCGGGGCGTGCTGCGATGGCCCAGCAGTTCGGCCACACCTGTCCGCAGGACGTTGCGGTCCACCGTGGCCATGCGCTCCACCCGCCAGTGCTGCGCGTGCTTCTGGATCAACGCGTCAATCTCCTCCTGGCGCTCCACGGCGAGTTGGAAGAGGTCGTCGGCAAACCCGCGGGTTTCGTCGTCAAGATCGGTGCGCTCCGCCCAAAAGGTTTTGCGCACGTGGTCCGGCGTCTGCTTGCCCAGGTCCCACTGGAACAGCATCTGCAGGCAAAGCTCGCGGGATTTACGGCGGGTGCCCAATTGCTTCCTTTCGGCCCTTAAAAACTGTCTACCGCTGATTTACACAGATAACACTGATCTGAAATCGGACGAGTCCTGCGCTTCATCTACTATTCTTTTTGGCTTTCTTCTTTTTAGCGTTCGGCCGGGCCGTCTTCTTCCCCGTTCCTGAAGATCCGGAGGAAGCTTTGCCGCGGGCCGCGGTCTTTCGTTTCAAGCTGACCATCTCGATCGCGGAAATCGCCGCCTCAAAGCCTTTGTTCCCGGCCTTCAGTCCTGCGCGGTCCAGGGCCTGTTCAAGATTCTCGCACGTCAGCACGCCGTAGGTATGCGGCACGCCGGTTTCCTGCGCGGACTGGCCAATGCCCCGCGTGACCTCCGTGGCAATGTGCTCGTAATGTGTGGTCTCGCCGCGAATCAGGCAACCAAGAGTAATGATGGCGTCATACTTCCCGGTCTGGGCCAGCGTCCGCGCTTGCGACGGGATTTCAAACGATCCGGGCACGCGGACCACGGTGATGTCATCTTCGCGGCAGCCGCTGCGGCGCAGGCCGTCGAGCGAGCCCTGCAGCAGGCGCTCGGTGATGAACGAGTTCCAGCGCGCGACGACGACGGCAAACTTCATGCCGCGGGCGTTCAATTCGCCCTCAGTCGCGCCGGACTTCGGGCGGTTCCTCTGCCAGAAAGCAATCTTCAGCCCTTTGACCGGCTCGGCAACAAGCGCGCGAGCGTCCCAATCGGTCTCAAAGATATACGGAGCCAACTTGATTTTTTTCTTGGCAAGAATGTCTTGAATCGAATCCAGATCTGTAACTTCTACCCATAGATCGGTGTGATGAGCGGCTGTGCCGCACACCAGTTCCAGGTTGCCGACGGGGGCGAGAAAGGCTGCGCCTTCACTGAGCGCGTCTTTCCAGCCTTTGCCCTGCTCGAAGCCGAGCGAAGAAAAGAGTTCGCGCAGCGCGGCAAATTCTTTGGCGCCGGCAACCTTGCGGATTGTGGTGATGCCCTTGATCACAAGTTTAGACCCACGGAGCCTGCCAGTGCTGCCCGCAATCCTCGCACTTCCAGGACTTCTTGGGAACCAGCAATGGCAGAGAGAAAAAATGCAACACCACCAGGGCCAACCCCCGGTACCAAGGCTCAAAATCTACGTCCAGCGATCCGCACTT
>JBGPLR010000134.1:0-7670 GCA_041486545.1 Terriglobia bacterium | reverse complement strand
GCGCGCGCGGTCCTGCGGCGAGGCCCAGGGGCGCGGCGGCGAGAGCAAGGCCACGGCGTCGCGGCGTAACTGCACCAGCAGGCCTTGCACCACGTCTGGATCAAGCTTGGATGGCGCCAGCCAACTCAGTTGCGCGGCGGCTTCGCCCAGCGTCATCCGCTTACGGTAAGGGCGCTCACTGAGCATGGCGTCAAAGGTGTCCGCCACGGCGACGATCTTTACCGGCATGGACATATCTTCATTGCGCAGGCGGTCAGGATAGCCGGAACCGTCCGCGCGTTCGTGGTGCGAACGCACCACCTCAGGCACATGCGGCCAGGGGAACTGCACGGTGGACACAATGCGATGCCCGACTATGGTGTGGTCGGCCATTTCCTGGAACTCGCCGGAATCCAGCGCGCTGGGCTTGGTGAAGATGTGTTTGTCCACGGTGACCTTGCCGATGTCATGCAGGTAGCCGGAAGCACGCATCTCGCCGACTTCAGTGGCGTTCAGGCCAATCCCCTCCGCGATGCCCGCCGAGTAGCGTCCCACGCGGAGCGAGTGGCCATGCATTTCTTTGGACTTGATATCAATGGTCGCGGCGAAGCCGGCCAGCGCGTCGTCCCAGAACGAGTGCACGGAAGCAATCAGCTTCAGGTTCTCCGCCGTGCGCTCTTCCAGCGACATCAAGAGCTGGTGGTTGTAAATGGCCAGCGCGATGAACGGCGCCAGGTCGCCCACCTGCTTCAAAGTCTCTGCGGTATATTCCGCTCCGCCTTCGCGCTCGCCCAACAGGAGCGCGCCGATCAGCTTGCCGCGCACACGCAGCGGCGCAATACAGCGGAACCATACGCTGGAAATGTTGCCGGTGGAACTCAGGAAAACGTCGCTGCGCTCGCGGCCGATCCTCTGCGGAGTGGGCGTGTTGATCAGCGCGTGGACGTGCTTGGGCATGAGCGGGAACACGGCAGTCTGGGGGAACACGGCAAAGCCGGAAGCAGCGATGGAACTAAGCATGGCCGGCTTTTCCTGGAAGCGAAAAAGCGCGCCGGAACTGGCACGGACAGCAGCCATGACAACTTCCAGGGCGGCGGCGGCGGTAGTGGCAAGGTCTCGCTCGCCCGTCAGGACGGGTCCCAGTTCGGCCAAGACCTGGGAGGCGAGCAAAGGAGGTCTGCTTGTAACGAAGGGGTCGGCCAAATTGTGTGGCGCGAACTCCAGAGCAACCTCAGACTAACAGCTTAGGAGCCTCTTACAAAGCCTGAGTATCGGAGTGGTAAACAGGTTAAGGCAAAAGATTTGCGGAGGGTGAAAGACCAGTGGCGATCTAAAAGGCTCTCAGGAGCGAGTATAATCCCGGCATGAGCCGTGATGCAGGCGACATCTTGAAAGAAGCGCTGGCTCTTCCTGCGGAGGCACGGGCCGCCTTGGCCGATTCGCTTTGGGAAAGTCTGGACGCTGAAGTTGACCCCGGCGCCGAAGAAGCCTGGCAGCGGGAAGTTCAACGCCGCTTGACCGAACTGGATTCAGGAGCAACAACCGCCATCCCATGGTCCGAGGCGCGTTCAAGGCTACTCAAAAAATCCCAACTTGCCTATCCTCTGCCCTCCATCTCCAGCAGCGCCGCTTTGCGTTTCACGCCCCAGCGATAGCCCGCCAGGTTACCGGACTTCTGCACGACGCGATGGCACGGGACCACCAACGCGACCGGATTTTGTGCGCAGGCGCTGGCCACGGCGCGCACCGCGCGGGGCTTACCGATAGACTTTGCAACTTCCGTGTAACTGCGGGTCTGGCCGCGTGGAATCTGGCGAAGGGCTTGCCATACGATTTGCTGAAACGCCGTGCCCTGAACGTCCAAGGGGATGCTGTGCGCAACGGAAGCGCCGCTGAGCAGTTGCTGCACCTGGCCAGCGACGGACGCAAGGCGGTGATCATCACGCTGAATTTCCGCGGCGTCAAATTCGTTTTTCAACTCGCGCGTCAGAGCGGCTTCGCTTGTGCCGAAGCGCACGGCGCAGACGCCGCGTTCCGTGGTGGCGATGAGCAGCTTGCCCAGGCGCGTGGGCGACACGGAAAAAAATATCTTCACGCCTTGGCCCTTGCGCCGGAACGCCGAAGGAGTCATGCCCAGCTGCGCCGGAGCAGATTCATAGGCCCGGCTGCTGGAACTGTATCCGGCTTCATAGATGGCGTCAGTGATGCGGGCTTCCGTATGCAGGGCGCTGCGGAATTTTCCCGCACGGCGCGCCTGCTGGTACTCCCGCGGACTGATGCCCACAGTACGCTTGAAGAGCCGCTGGAAATGGAACGGGCTCAGGCCCACGCGGCGGGCTAGGTCACTGAGACTCAGCGAGGCGTCGCCATTCTGGGCCAGACTCTCATCCATGTAGCGGCAAGCGGCTTCAATCTTTTCGATCTGCGCGTTGCGTCCGGCAGGCGTGCAGCGGCGGCAGGCGCGATAGCCGGCCTGCTGGGCGTCAGCGGGCGAATCAAAGAATTCCACCATCTCGCGCCGCGGGCGGCGGCTGGGGCACGATGGCCGGCAGAACACGCCGGTGGACCTGACGGCGTAGACGAACTGGCCGTCAGCCTTGAGGTCGCGGGCCAGGACTTGCGTCCATTTATCGTTTGCGCTGATCACAATTTGCATTATTTCCTCCGTGAAACCCAGTGTAGGGACGGCAGCGGAGGAGAGCTATCCGGGGATTGCTGTCAAAGTTTGAACTTTGATTTTAGCGAAAATCTCACCACGGAGGCACGGAGACACGGAGGAAACCCAAAACCCTTGAAACACGGAGGAAGGGAGGAAGCGGAGGAAAGGCAGTTTTGCAGTCGGGCGAAAACAAAGAACTCTACCGGGGAGCCGTGGGGAAAATCGGGCCAATGTAGAGTCGATATCGGCCAAAACTTTGGCGGGTGACGAGCATCGAGAAAACGCCCTGTGGCCTCATGTATGTCCGAAGCATTCTCGGGATGTTTCGACTCGCTCTTGCCGGCTTGCAGCGGACGCGGACTCGCTCAACATGACAAGGGTAGAGGAGCGTCGGGACGATTTAGAGTGACGTGGTGCATCGAGATCCTATTTGGGTATCCGTGAAACTAGTCGTGGTCATAGGGGTCCCTCACTTCGTTCGGGATGAAGAATAGGAGTTCATGTTGAAGAAAAGGCGTTCGGGATGAAGAAAAAGGTCGTGATAAAGAAAAGGCCGTTTGTGAAATCCGGACAGTACACAGCACTGTCCGGGCGAACTAGACCTATTGGCAGGACCGGCATGGCCGGCCGGCGTGGTATCCTCGCCGGGAGACTTAACCGACCAACGCTTTCATACGTAATATTGCACAGGAGAAACGCGACTGCCTCCCTCCCCCACGCCTCGCCTTCGTGTGGTCTCTTGGATCATCGCCCTCCTTCTGCCTGCTGCCGCGTGGACGTTCACCAGCTACACGCAAGCGTTTTTCCATCCTGGGTTAGGAGCGTTCTTTACCGCCGCCGCGGTGCTGGCTGCGGCCATCGGCGGGATACGCATGGCTTTCGTAGCCGCGGCGCTGAACGTGGCCGCCATGAACCTGTTTGCCCGTCTGTATCTGCCCAGCACGCAGCACACTAACATTGGATTCTGGTCCGTGCTGATGGTGACCGTGGCGCTGGTAGTGGGCTACGCGCGAGAGAAATGGTCAGCCGCGGAAATGCTCGCCGGACGCCTCAGCACCGACCTGGCCCGCCTGCGCGACGAGCTGGAATCGCAAAGAACCGATCTGCGGCGCTTTCACGATCTCAGCGTTCGGCTCTCCAGCAGCCTGGAATTGCAGCGCCTGCTGAATGACGTGCTGGCTTCGGTGGCGTCGCTGCAGAAAACTGATCTGGCGTTGTTGCTGGTGCTGCCGGAGCGCAAGAGCAAAGTGTTGCGGGTGGAAACCTACATCGGGTTTGCGGCTGAGCAAATCAAACTCTTCGGCGAGTTGCCGGCATCTTTCTTTTCGCCGGAGCGCCGCGTACTGATTGAAGACATTGACAAGCCCGGGACGCATTTTCCTTTTATGGATGCCGCCAAGGAAGTCGGGTTCCGGGCGGTGTTCAGCATGCCCATCATGAACGCGCGGGGCGAGCCGTTGGGCATGGTGTCACCTTCTTCCGCCACCCGTACGCGCCCAGTGACCGGCAGTCACGCCTGGTGGAACTGTACGCCCGCCAGGCAGCCAACGCGCTGGATAACGCGCGCTTATACCGCGATTCGCTGGACACGCTGGCGGCTGAGCAACATCGCACCGCCGTATTGCGGTCGCTGGCGGAAGCCTCCGTGCAAATCAACTCCGCGCTCACCATGGACTCGGTGCTGCAAGCCATCACCGACCAGGCACGGAACATCATCGGCGCGCGCCAGGCCTTTACCACGCTGCTGGCCAAAGGCGCGTGGAACCAGAGTTTGACGTGCGTGTCCGTGGCGGAAGGCGAACCGGCGTTCAAGTTTCCGCAGGAAAGCTCAGAAAATTTCATCCTGGCGTGCAATCTCAACAAGCCGGTGCGCCTGGATTCCAGCGGGGGCGGGACCCGCCCGTGGCGCGCCATGATGAAGAATGAGGAAGCCACGCGCCATGGCTGGCTGGCCGCTCCCCTGCTCACCCGCGATGGCCGCAACCTGGGATTGATCCAACTCTTCGAGAAGATGAACGGCGAGTTCACGGAAGACGACGAAGCCATTCTGGTGCAACTGGCGCACATGGCGTCGGTGGCTACCGACAACGTGCGGCTATACCGCGAAGCCCAGGAGCAGATCGCTGAAATCAAACGGACGCAGGAAGCGCTGGAACGCAGCAAAGAAAACATGGAACTGGCGCAGCAGTACGTGGGCATCGGCATATGGGAATGGGACCTGCACACCGAAACGCTGGCCTGGTCCGACAAGATCTCCCGCCTGCACGGCGTGGAACCGGGGAAGTTTGACGGCAAGTACGCCAGCTGGATGGAATGCATTCATCCCGAAGACCGGCAGCAGGTGCATCACGCGATTACCGAAGCCACGGCGCGGAACGGCGATTACGAGGTGCAATATCGCGTGGTGTACGCGGACAAGAGCGTCCACTGGCTGGAGACACGCGGCCGCACCATGATGATCGGCAGCACGCCGGTGCGGATGCTGGGCGTGGCCATGGACATTACGTCACGCAAGCTGGCGGAGGAGGCGCTACGCCGCTCAGAAAAACTGGCGGCCACCGGCCGGCTGGCGGCCAGCATCGCGCATGAGATCAACAATCCTCTGGCGGCGGTGACCAACGCGCTGTACATCCTGCGCATCAGCGCGGGCATGCCGCAAAACACGCTGGAATACGTCCGCACCGCTGAAGCAGAGCTGGCGCGCGTGGTCCACATCACGCGGCAGACGCTGGGCTTTTACCGCGAGCCTTCGTCGCCCGTGCCCATTTATGTTCCACAAGTCATGGAAGAAGTGCTTTCGGCGTACGGCACCAAGATCCAGAAGCATGGGACAACCGTCCAGACGCTCTATAAGGACGTGGGACAACTCGCGGCCTTCCCCGGAGAGCTGAGGCAAGTCTTCTCCAACCTGGTGCTCAACGCGCTGGAAGCGCTGCCGGAAGCAGGGAGGATTTTTGTTCGCGTGCGTGAGGCGCATGACAGTGATGAAAAGCGTGGCGTGAGGATCACGGTGAGCGACGACGGTCCGGGCATCGCGCCGGAGAACCTGCCCCGGATCTTTGAACCGTTCTTCACCACGAAGGAAAGCAAAGGCACCGGACTGGGACTCTGGGTCAGCCAGGGGATCGTGCACAAGCACGGAGGGAAAATCCGCGTCCGCAGCAGTAACCGCGAAGGCCGTCACGGAACAACATTTGCGATCTTCCTGCCATTCGCCGCGAAAGAAACGCCCGCGACGCAGCCGGAAGCGACACAGGAAAACACGGGAGACGATGCGGTGGTGCAACATGGAGCTGCGTCCGGCAACAAGTCCTCAGCGGCGTAGCGGCCCAACTGTCAGTTATCGGCGGCAAAGATTCTTACCGCCTTCCCCGCGGCGGATGCGTTCAAGCTTCCTGCAGACCGTGGAGCAGGCGTCCCATCACGCGGGAGATACGCTCCCAGTTGCGGGCTTCCACGGCGAGCTGCTTCTTGCCCGCGGCGGTGATGGAGTAGAAGCGGGCTTTGCGATTGTTCTCAGAAACGCCCCACTTGGAAGTGATCCAGCCTTTTTGCTGCAGGCGGAGCAGAGCGGGATAGAGCGTCCCCTGGTTGAGGTGGAGCATGTCTTCTGACACTTGCTCAATGCGCCGCGCAATGCCGTAGCCGTGCATGGTCCCAAGACCGTCCAAGGTCTTGAGCACCATCAGATCCAGTGTCCCTTGCATGACATCAGCTTTGGGGTCGCTCATCAGCGCTCCTGAAGTGCCGGATCAAACAAACTAACGTTCAACCAAATCCACCCATGAGAAGACTAGGTTGGTCTCTGTTGATTGTCAACAGGAAGGTCCGGGATCGCTCAATGCCTGTGGGATTAAGCCGGCGATAGTCCTGCCGATGATGATTAACGTCCCCCCAGGGCGCAATTTGGCCGAATCTGGATCACAAGCCAGTCATGACGGAAGCCCCTGTCTCGGCCGGCGAAACCATAAGAATGTTGAATTTAAATGACTTAATATGCAGTGTTTTGCAGCAATTAGCCCCGAAGATGAGAGAAATTAATGTGGGAACACAGGAACACTTTTAGAGTATGCTAGTGCCTTGTTGCACGTTACTTTCGTAACCAAGCCATGGTGAACAAAAAAAACACGCTGCCCCCAAGCGTAAGTGCCCGGCGAGGATTTTCCCTGGTTGAGGCGCTGGTGGTAGTCATGGTGATTCTGGTGATTGCTGCCATAGCGATTCCCAGCCTGATCCAATCCCGCATGAGAGCCAATGAAGCCGCGGCTGTGGCCTCCATGAAAACTGTACAGACCGCGGAAACCTTGTATTCCACCGAGTTTCCCGAAGAAGGGTTCGCGACAAGTCTGGCCGAGTTGGGGCCAAACGGGACTGACTGCTCCAACGCGGGTCCGACGAATTCCTGCATCATCATGGACGATGCCCTGGCCAGCGGGCTGAAGAGCGGCTACATTTTTGTGCTGACGGGCGATGGCACCTCGCCCACCCGCGGCTACAGTTTGACCGCCACGCCGGACAGCGGCAGCGCATCGGGCCGGTGCACTTTCTCCTCCAACCAGACAGGACTGATCTCCAAGAGTTCCTCCGGTTCAGGAAGCGGCTCTGGGACCTTCACCGTGGGTTCCGGCGGCACCTGCGACTAACACTTCCGCAAGCAATTTCAATCTCTTCTACCCCGGCCAGCGAATCAGTGTGCCTGCTCGCCCGCCAATTGCGACGTAGGCGAAAGACTACTCAGCTTTCACCGTCACCCACACGCGAGTGTTTTCCCAATCGAGCTGCAGGGTGGCGGTGTCGTCGCCCTTCTTGTCGAAGGAAAGGGTGAACTGCTCCACCGGTTGCGGCAAGGCCGACGCCTTCATGTCCACGCGGGCCAAGTCCTGTTCCTGGTGGTACTCAGTGCCCCATTGCCCGGTCTGCTTGTTGATGATCAGCTTCCATCCGCTTTCCGCGGGCAACGCGTAAAGCGTGTACGTGCCGGCCGGGACCTTCACGCCGCCAATATCCAGGTTCGCCGCGGTGGTGAGCGTGG
>JBGPLR010000133.1:0-7722 GCA_041486545.1 Terriglobia bacterium | reverse complement strand
TCCACGTTCACGAAGAGCGGCACCAGCAAGGCTGCCAGCACCAGCACTCCGACCACAATACCAGCGATGATCAAGATGCGTTTCATGCTAAAAATGCTATCAGAAAGCCCCCGGCGCGGGTGTGCAATTGACACCTAGAAGGCTTTGCTGCAAGCTCTTGGACGCTATGAAAAGCCTTCGTTTCTTGGTCATCGCTGCCGCATTACTGTTGCCTTGGCAATTGTTCGCGTTGCAACAACAGAGTGAAGCCCCAAAGCCGCAGCCTTTTCGCGTTTCGCTCGGCGTGGCAGACGGTTTGGTGATTCACCGCGTGCAGCCCGAGTATCCGGAGGACGCGCGCGCCGAGCATGTTTCGGGCGAAGTCGTGTTGCGCGTTATCGTGGACAAGCAGGGCAATGTCATTGAGGCAGCGCCCGTGTCGCGCGATGGTCTGCCGCCTAAGCGCGCTTTCACAGAAGACCCGCGCCTTCGCGGGGCAGCCATCAAAGCTGTGAAACAGTGGCAATACAAGCCCTATCTGCTCAATGGCGAACCGATTGAAATTGAGACGCGGGTGGTGGTCGAATTCAAACTGAACTCGTCGCCGCCGGCGCCGCAACCGTCAGAAACGCCTTTGCCGCCGCCGGAGCCAGGAGCGGCAACGCCGCAGATCAAGCGGCTGCGCATTTCCCAGGGGAACCTGGAACGTTCGATCGTTCAGAAGGTGGATCCCACGTATCCGCCGATGGCCAGGGCTGCGCACATTCAGGGAGAAGTGCGTATGCTCGTCATTATTGATAAAGAGGGCAATGTCGGAAACGTCAGGGTGGTCTCGGGCCACCCCATTCTGGCGCAAGCGGCCATGGATGCGGTGAAGCAGTGGAAGTACAAGCCATTTCTGCTGAACGGCGATCCGGTCGAGGTGGAAAGCGCCATCTTCATTGTTTTCCATATGTGACGCTGCAGCGGTCACGGGGCTTTCATTTGGCCAGAATGCGGGTAAACAGCTAGACTGTTCTGCAGCGAATCATGCATTTCCAGGCAAGTCCCAGGGTCGGCGAGCGTTCCAGGGATGTGGCGTGCTGCAAGTTCTCTTCCTCAAGAAGAGCATCCTCAAGAAGAGGCATCATGAAAACGAAGGCACTTATTCTTTTCTTATTGCTGGTGATGGCGGCCGCGGCCGTCATGGTGGGTTGCGGCGGTTCCAGCGCGCCGCCCCAGATCGGGCTGCTCTACCTGGTTGGCCAGGGGTCGAACAACATTATTGGCCTGAAGTTGCTCGGAGACGGAGAGCTGAGCGCCCTTCCGCTTTCCAACTTTGCCACCAATCCGCGCCCGGTAGCCATGGTGCTTCATCCCACCAAGGACTTTATCTACGTTGCCAACCTGACTTCCAACACGGTCTCCGGGTTCAACCTGGACCGCACCACCGGCGTGCTTACTCCGGTGGGTACGGCCGTGGCGCCTTCGCTGGTGGGAACAGCTCCGATTGGCGTGGGAATCAACTCCACCGGACAATTCCTGTTCGTGCTCAATCAGGGGTCGGCCACGGTGACGGCCAGCATTTCCGTTTTCAGCATTGACCCCGCGCGCGGCCTGCTCACCGAGATTGCCGGTTCGCCGTTTCCCACGCTGGCGAATCCTCAATTCCTTGTGGTTTCACCCACCTCACCCGCTCTGTATGTGGCCAACGGCACATTGTCCACGATTTCCGGCTTTGTGATCGGGGCAGGCGGCGGTCTTACTTCCGTAGGCGCGCCCTTCTCCGTGGGCGCCGGAGCCAACGTAATGGGAGTGGCCATGGACCCCAAAGGGCAATTTCTGTTTGCGGCTGATTCCGTTAACAATAAAGTGGTGGGGTTCTCGGTTGCGTCGGGGACCGGCGTTCTTTCTCCCGTCGGGTCGCCGGTGGCTGCCGGAACCGCTTCCGTAGCGGTGACTGTGGACAATAGCGGACAATTTCTCTATGCGTCCAATCGCGACTCAGACAATGTTTCCGCGTACACCATCAAGGCCGGCGTACTCACTGAAGTTGCGGGATCTCCGTTCAGCACCAAGGCCAGCGGCATCACTACCTCCGCCCAGCCAGGGTTCCTGACGGTGGATTTCACCAACTCATTCCTCTTCGTCTCCAACGTAAACGCCAGGAGCGTCGCGGTTTTTGGCATCAACACCGACGGCACTCTCAGCGCGGTCACCAACTCTCCTTTCAATGAAGTCGTTTCTGCGTCCTGGATACTGACGACCAAGTGATGCTTCCTTAGCTGTCCTTCGCTCCAAACCGCTTGCGAGCTTGGATGAGGCAGACATTTTCAAGCATCTGACGCGGCTCGGCTCGGCGCGCAAGCCGGCCTCGCCGTCGCGAAGATTGGTGCCTTGTTGTCTCAACCTTGTTGTCTCAACACCGAGCAGGGCGGAGCTAACTTTTCCGGTTGGCGCTCAAGTTCGCGGGCGTTGCAGACTGGAGCGCCAGCGTTTCTCCCACGCACTTTCCCAGCAGGCAAGTCCTGGAGGGGCAACTGTCCCTCTTAGTCCGGACATGTCCCTTCGAGTCAACAGCTTGAAACATCCTCAGGAATGCCGGCTGCGTCTAAGCCGGGACAAGAGGGAGTGTATTGCTAATGAGGAAAATCCTTTACTTGTCTACCTTTCTGCTGGCCGTGTGCGCCAGCAGTCTTGCGCAGAAAAACGAACTGGCGTTTTCGGCGGGAGGAAAAATTACGCCTTCCGTTGGAGCCACCACCAACCAAACCACGTTCTCCAAGACCTTCGCCTTTGAAGCTAACTACGCCACGGAACTGGCGGACGTTTCAGCTGCGGCGTTGCACCTGGAATTCCCCTTGGTGGCGACTCCGTCCACCGACCTTACCACCACCAACCTGACCGCGGTGAAGAGTTACAGTTCCATCTTCTTCACTCCGGCGCTGCGGCTGAAAATTGCGTCCAAGTCCGTCATCAGCCCATGGATCTCCGCGGGCGGCGGGTTGGCCCACTTCAATCCCAGCGACACCACAGTGGGCGGGACCACCACCACGGTGAAGAGCACCACCAAGAGCGCTGTCCAGGGTGGCGCAGGAGTGGACTTTCATCCTCCACTGCTGCCGGTGGCCTTTCGCGTGGAAGTACGCGACTTCTACACCGGCATCCCTAACCTGAACACCATCGGCATCAAGGTGCGTCACAACCTGTTCGCCGGCGGAGGCGTGGTTCTGCGCTTCTAATGGCCGTCGCCCACGTGCCGGGCGCAAAACAACAACCCTAACCTTGAGCAGACGACGAAATGCGCCAACATACATTGATCCCGATTATCGTGTTTGTTTTATCCAGGATTTGCTTTTGTCCCGTGCCGCTGCTTAAGAAGAAATGAATTCTGGTGGCGCTGGGCGGCAAGAATGCGCCCAGCGCGGCCAGTGTTTTCCCGCCCGAAGGGTGAATGGAGTATGGATGGTTTGCGCAGGGTGGTGTGAGCAGAAGCAGGGTGATGTGAAAAAGACCGGCGGTGAGAATTGGCTCAGTTTTTCAGGGGTTTATGCAGCCGGCTTGTGACGAGACTCCGCGCGCCAGCCTGTAATCGCGATGGGCTTAACGCTACCTTTGGCGTTTCCTCGCCGCACTTTCATATCAGCATAAGACGCTACGCGAAACAGCGCGACTGCCAATAACGCAATCGCCAGCCAGCCCAGCGCGACAATGGTCCATAGCAGCAGCACGCAGGTGTAGATTCGTGCCGCCGGCAGGAAGTTGCGCCTTTCGCCGGTTAAATTTTTGCTTACGTCGGCGAAAGACTCAATGTGCACAAGACTTAGTGCGCACAAGACTTAGTGCGGGAAAGACTTGTACACTTCGCCGCCCTTCATCACGAAGTCCACTTTTTGCAGCAGGGTAATGTCCGCCAGGGGATCGCCCTTCACCGCCACCAGATCAGCGAACTTGCCGGGTGCGATGCTGCCCACGTCATTCTGCATGTCCAGCAGCTCCGCGGCGGTCATGGTGGCGGAGCGGATGGCCTGGGCCGGAGTCATGCCGTACTTCACCATGTACGGAAACTCCACCGCCGGATTGATGCCCCAGTCGAAACCGCCGACGTCGGTGCCGAAAGCAATCTTCACGCCGGCATGGAGCGCGCGAGTGAAGGTGTCAGCATGGACCTTGATCATCTCCAGCCAGACTTTGGCTCCGGCGTCAGCGCGGCCCTGCGCCACGTACTCGCCGACATAGATTGTGGGAACGTAATAGATGCCTTTCTGCACCATGGTTTTCAGGTCAGCATCAGCGATGTAGTTGCCGTGTTCAATGGAATCCACGCCGGCCTCCACCGAATTGTGGACGCCGTTGAGGGCCATGGCATGCGAAGCCACCTTGTGCCGCTGGCGATGCGTCTCGTCCACAATGGCCCGCAGCTCGTCCATGGTGAAGGTGGGTATGTCGTCCAGCACGCCGTCAGGACGCAGGAAGTAACTGCGGTCAGAATAAATCTTGATCCAGTCAGCGCCGTAGCTGATCTGCTCGCGGACGGCCTTGCGCGCGTTGTCCGCCCCATCCACCACCTGCACGCCGTGGGGCACCGGGACCTCCGGCGAATAGCCCAACAGCGGATACGCGCCGGTCACGTCCATGGCGCGGGTGACCACTTTCATGCGCGGGCCGGGAATCACGCCGTTGTTGATGGCCTTCTTCAAGTCCACGTCCGCGTAGCCCGCGCCTTCGGTTTCCAGGTCGCGGATGGTGGTGAACCCGTATTCCAGCGCGCGCTTCACCGAACGCGTGCCCAGAATCGCGCGATAGGCTGACGTTTGCTTCAGCAACTGCACGTCATAATCTTCGGCGGTGATGTCGCCTTGCAGCAAGGTGTGGGTGTGCGTATCAATCAGACCGGGCAGGCAGGTGTGGTCAGAGAGGTCAATCACCTGAGCTCCGGCGGGCGCAGCGCCGCCTTCTTTGACTTCCTTGATGCGTTCGCCCTGAATGGTGATCAGCACGTTGTGCTGCACCTGTCCGCCATCAGGCTGGATGAGCGCGCCGCAGCGGACCACGCGCACGGCGGCGGGAACCTGCACGTTCTTCTTTTCCTGCCCCGCGGCAAAAGACGCCAGTACACAGACGATCACAAACAAAAGAGCCCTCTTCATGACTGCACCCCTTTTTCAATCCCTAACAAGCGGGTAATGCTAACAGAATATTTTCTGGGCGAGAACCGAGGCCATCCTTCTTTCAGTGCCTTGAATAGGCTGACCATCTAGTGCGTGTTATCATTCGCCCGCAGAGCATCAGGAGGGCTTGAGTCATCATGGAAGCCACGTTGCGTCCCATGAGCGCATCGCAGGTGCTGGACCGGACGTTTTACATTTACCGCAAGCACTTCATCTTGTTTGTGGGAATTGCTCTGGTGCTTCCCAGCTTGCGGCTGCTGGCCAGTCTGGCTGAGTTGGCGTGGCTGGGAAAACCTCCGGTGATGGATCCAGGACAGTTTGATCCTGGGCTCTTTCGGGCTCTCATCGGCCGTCTGTTGCTTCAAGTGTCGGCCGGTACAGTCGTTTTTTTGTAGGCAATGCGTTGGCATCAAGCGCTACTGCATATGCTGTTTCCATGGTTCACCTGGGCCGGGCAACCACCATTGTTGATTCCTACCGCAGAGTTGCTCCGATTTTCTCCAGAATCTTGTGGCTCACGGTACGGGTATTCTGGCTTTGTTCGTGGCCGTTCATCGGCTCGTACGTACTCATCATTGTGGGAGGCTTGTTATTGCCGTCGCTCAGCAAGAGCAGCGGAGGCGTCGGCGTGGGAGCCATGGTACTAACGCTGGGCGCGGTGCTCATTGGCTTGGCAGGAGTGGTCGGCGGAGGGATTTGGTTTTTCTACGCATATTGCCGGTATGCTCTGTCCGTGCCGGCCTGCACCGTGGAAAACCTCCGGGCAGGAGGCGCCATGCGGCGCAGCAAGTTCCTGAGTCAGGGAAGCCTTGGCCGGATTTTTGGGGTGTACATCCTTACGGCGGTCATGGGATTCATTCTGGGCCTGGTGCTGGAGCTGCCGGTGGTGGCTACGCACAATGTATTCACCACGGAAGGCCAGCGCAGCATGACTCTGGCCTCGCACGTCTGGCTGCAGCTTGCGCAGTTTGTTGGAACCGCGCTAGCCGGACCCATAGCTACCGTGGCGATGGCTTTGCTCTACTACGACCAGCGCGTACGCAAAGAAGCTTTTGATCTGCAATGGATGATGCAGGCCCTTCCCGATACGACACCGCCGCCTCCTCCACCTCCTCCGCCTGCTCCCGCCGCTGTCAGCCAGGAGTGAAAACTACATAGCGGCCTACTAGTCTGTGATACTATTCGCGCCTGGTTCAGCCCAAAGCTGGTTCAGCCCAAAGCTGGTTTAGCGCAAAGATGGTTTGGCCCGACCTATGATGGACTACACTCTTCGCCCGCTTAGTCTTTCACAAGTCCTGGATAGGACCTTTAGTCTTTACCGGCAGAACTTCCTGTTGTTCGCCGGGATCGCCGCTCTGCCGCCGGCGCTGGTCATGCTGGGACAACTGGGTTTCTTGCTGGTCGGCATCGTTTCCCGTTCGGGCAACTCTGCAGCTTCGGTGGCGGGGATCGCCGCCGCTGTGCTGATTGCGCTGGCATTTTTCGGTCTTGCCCTGGTCGGTTACGCCCTGGCGGCTGGGGCATCTGTGTACGCCGTCTCGCGCGTGCATCTCGGCTACAAGACCACCATCGTGGAAGCCTACAAGCTGATGCTCTCGCACCTGGGCCCCATCCTGGGGATCGTGGTGCTTGCGTATATTGTTGTGATTTTGCCTATCGTCGTAGGAGTTGTTTTCCTGGTCATACCTATCGCGATGGCCGGATTCGGACGCAGCGGAGAACCCTCCGCGGGGGTGATCGCGGGCATTGTGTTTGGAGTCTTCGTTGTTTTCGTGGGAGCGGTCGCTTCGCTGTTCCTGTCCGCCAAGCTGTCACTCTCGGTGGCGGTGTGCGTGCTGGAAAGGCGGGGAGTGTTTGACAGCCTCAAACGCGCCTGGTCGCTGGCGGATGGCGCCATCTGGCGAGTGATCTTGGTGTTCCTTCTCGCTGGCGCAATTTCCACCGGCCTGAGTCTGGTCCTTTCGATACCTTACGTGATCGGAATGGTTCTGGTGATCAGCAAAAAAGACCCGTCAGCGATGACTCCATTTCTCGCTTGGCAGTACTTTGCCCAGTTTCTTGCCAGGGCGCTGGCGGGGCCGATTGCGACCATCGCGGTTGCTCTGATCTATTATGATCAGCGCGTGCGCAAAGAAGCTTTTGATCTGCAATTGATGATGGAAGCCATAGGCCAGCAGGCTCCGCCACCGCCAACACCAACACCCGCACCGCCCCTGATCGGATGAAACACCGCGCTGCACTGATTACCGTTCTCCTGGCTGTCTACGTTTTTCCTTGCCCGGGCCGGGCGGACTCAGTCAAATCCATCTCCATGGCTGAATATCGCGGCCAACTCAGTGAACTGGAAAGCAAGATTGAGTCGCTGGAAAAGCGTCCGGAGGCAGCCGCTGAAATCCAAAGCGCTTTGCCTGACAGCGTGACAGTTGCCACCAGCCGGGGCCAGGTTGAGGTCAGATATCGCGACCTGAAGAACGATCTGGCAGCTCTCTCCCGAGCGGACGCCACGCGCCGGCCGGCCCTGTTGCTGCACGTCCGCAGCTACGTCCATGCGCTGGCGAAGGAAGCTGAAGCCTATGACCGGCCGGCGGACTCC
>JBGPLR010000132.1:0-7729 GCA_041486545.1 Terriglobia bacterium | reverse complement strand
GCCGTTCTCAACATCGGAGATGGGTAAAAGGTGTGGGCCTTCAGAGAGCTAGCGGGAGGCCCGGAGAATAGGTATCTTTGTTTGTAACGCGATGAAAAAGCACCTGTTTACCATCCTGATATGCGCCACGGCGATGGTAGCGAGTCACCCAGCCAACGCCCAAAGCATTGTGGCCAACCACGATGCCTACGGCCACGTCTTCTGGACTGACGGCGGAGACACACGGTCTCAGCCAACGCTACAATCGCCACAAGCCGCCTCTGCGTCCCAAGTGGAAGGTTCTTCTTCCCTTGCGGATGTCTCATCGCGTTACAGCGGGTTGGTCTATTGGAGTTCCAAGGAACACCGCTGGAAACCCGTGCCTACTAGTTCTTCACCCACCATGAAAGCGGCCAAGCAGGCCGCCCTGGAGGTCAATCATCTGGTGACGGCAGCGCCCAGCAGCGGGACGAGCAAGCTCCGCGCAGGAACGCAGCCGGTGGTCCCCGGCCAGGCAGCGCCGGCGCTGATGCCTCCGGAATCGGTGGACAAGGCCATTGAAGCGGCCGCCCAGCGTCATGGTGTTGACGCCAACCTGGTGCGTGCCGTAGTCAAAGTGGAATCAAACTTCAACCCGCATGCGGTTTCGCGCAAAGGGGCCATGGGCTTGATGCAGCTCATGCCTTACACCGCCAAGTCGCTCAAAGTGGGCAACGCGTTTGATCCCAGCCAGAACGTGGACGCCGGAGTGCGCCACTTGAAGAACCTGCTGGAAAGCTACAACGGCAACGTGGAACTGTCGCTGGCGGCGTACAACGCCGGCAGCGGGGCCGTCAGCAGAAACAAAGGCATACCTCCTTACCGGGAGACGCGCGATTACGTGAGAAAGATCACTGACCTGTACAAGGGGCCGGCTCTTCGCCCCAAGGTACTGGAATCGCGTGACGCAAACGGGCACCGCATTTTCTCCAACAACGATTAAGCGGGCCCTGGGTTTGATGATTTAGGGTTGAATGATTTAAGGGTGCTTTGCAGCAGTCGCCAATGAAACTCGCCCTCCCTGCCCTGCGGCGCATGGCCATCGCAGCGTCACTGGTGTGTCTGCTGCTCTCCTCTGCTGAAGCCCGCACCGTCAAACAGAAGAAACAGGCTGCTGCCAAACAACTGGATGTCGCCGACCGGCTGCGCGATTCGCTGGAAGGCACCCCCGAAGCGGACCGCGAACGCAGCGACTACCAGAAAGTGATCGACGCCTACCGCAAGGTGTATTACACCGCGCCCACTTACGCCAAAGCTGACGTGGCGGTGCTGGCCGTGGCCGAACTGCTGGACGATCAAGGCCGCGTGCTCAGCGATCCCAAGAGCTACCACGATGCCATCGGCCAACTGGCTTTTCTGCGCCGCGAGTATCCCGGCAGCAAACATCGCGTGGAAGCTCTGTTCACCATCGGCGAAATCTTCCTCGACGACCTGAAAGATCGCGAACAGGCCAAGGCCACGTTCCAGGACTACCTGAAGCATTATCCCAACAGCACGCTTGCGCCCAAGGCCAAACAGGCGCTGGCGGAGATCGCCGGCGTGAGCGGGAGCGGAAAAAAATCAGCGCGGGCGAAACACAATCAGCGTAAGCCCGGACCCAAAGCCGCGTGGGCGAATGCCCGTCCCAAGCCCGAACCTGTGTCCAGGCCCGAACGCGCGGCCGATCGCGCGACCACGGATAGCAAAGCCAAGCCCGAACCCAAATCCGCCAAGCGCAATAATAACCGCAGCAATAACGATGACGCAGCAGCCGCCGCCAACGACAACGCCGCCGCTGCTGCCGTTCCTCCAGTTCCCGCGCCGCAAGATGCTTCGCTCACCAAGCCAGCACCTTTGCCGGGTGGCCGCATGCCGCGGCTTACCAGCATTCGCCACTGGTCCACGCCGGACTACGTTCGCGTGGCCATTGACCTGGAGCAGGAAGTCAAGTACGACGTGGGCCGCGTGCCCAAGCCGGACCGCATCTTCTTTGATCTCTACGGCCTCAAGCTGGCGCCCGACCTGGTGGGAAAATCGTTTGACGTGGAAGCCGGCTTTCTGCACCGCATTCGCGTGGCGCAATACAAAGTCAATATGGCGCGCGTGGTCCTGGACGTGGACGACGTGGCCGAATACTCGGCCTTCCTCCTCCCCAATCCCTACCGGCTGATCATTGATATTCACGGCAAGATTCCGGCATCGCAGGTAGCCGGCAAGCAGGCGCCCAAGCCGCAGGACGCAAAGTCCCCAGATGTAAAGGGAAATGAAGCGAGAGGGAGTGACGCGAAGGGAAATGACACCAAAGCGGCCGACGCTCGCGGGACTGACAACACAAGAGAAGCTGACGCCAAGCCTTCGCCGCAGGACGCCGAATCCGACGTCACGGTAACCAATCTCCGGAAGCCGGCAACGCAACCAGCGGACAATACAAAATCCGCGGCGGCGAAAAGCCCAGCGAAACCTGGCGCGCCGAAGACTACTGAAGTCGCCAAAGCCGAGCGGCCCAAGCTTGTGGATGACAACACCATGGAGTCGGCGGACAACAGCAAGACCACCAGCAAACCCACCACCGCTCCCACGTATGAAGCCGTGGCGCCTAAGCAATCCAGCCGCAACCGCAAGAGCAAAGTCACCGGCGCCAATTCCAACGCCGCCAACGGCCCCGCGCCCAACACCCATGCCGCTGCGCCCGCGGCCAACGGCGAACGTTCTCTGATTCGCGCGCTGGGCCTCAAGATCGGCAAGATCGTGGTGGACGCCGGCCACGGCGGGCATGACACCGGCACCATCGGCCCCAACGGCCTGCAAGAAAAAGATCTGGTGCTGGACGTCGCGCTCAAACTGGGCAAACTTCTGGAAGACCGCCTGGGCGCGGAAGTGGTCTACACCCGCGACGATGACACGTTCATCCCCCTGGAAACGCGCACGGCCATCGCCAACAAAGAGCAGGCGGACTTGTTCATCTCCATCCACGCCAACTCCAGCAGCGACCAGGCCGCCCGCGGCGTGGAAACGTATTACCTGAACTTCACTTCATCGCGCGACGCGCTGGAAGTGGCCGCCCGCGAAAACGCCGTGTCAGAAAAATCCATCCATGAGCTGCAGGACCTGGTGAAGAAAATCGCGCTCAAGGAAAAGATTGAAGAGTCGCGCGAGTTCGCCTCTGACGTGCAGAAGTCGCTGTACACCGGGCTCAACGCCAAGAACCCGGGCATCCGCAATCGTGGCGTGAAAAAGGCGCCGTTCATCGTGCTGATCGGCGCCAACATGCCTTCCATCCTTGCGGAAATTTCCTTCGTCAGCAATCCCGGTGACGCCAAGAAACTCAAGACCGGCGAATACCGCCAGCGCATTGCTGATTCGCTCTACAAAGGCGTGGCCAAGTACATCAGCGGCCTGAGCGGCGTGAAGGTCGCGTCCCGGAACCGTGACGGGTTGAGAAGCTCAGCTGCCGTGGCGGCGAAGTAACGCTCTCCGCTCTTCATCCTTACCCAGAACGGAACTTCCTTAGGGCTGACTCTTTGCCCATCTCGCCCCATGAGCAAATTTTCTCCCGCCTGTCCCGCTCGACAAATCGATGCGCAACAACTCACCATCTCCGTGGGGGACGGCTGAGGCAACGCGGGATTTCAATCCCGCGCGCCCCAATTCAATTTCTCTACTTGTGGTTTCCCCCGGCCGCAACAGCTACCTTGCTAAGGCTTTGCGGATGCGCGCCAAGTGGTGCCAGCTGTGCCGCAGCGCGTGGTCCTCAATGACGAACTGCGCGGTGACCGGCGCGCCAAAGCTCAACGAGAATGGCTCGGCGTGGTCCAAGTCGTCGTCAGTGAACGCTCGCACGGCGGCGGCCGCCTCGCGGCTGTTCCGGCGCAAGAGTTCCAGCGCGGCAGCCTTGGTCACCGCGGCCTGATCCTGGGCGTGCTTGGCGTTTATACCGGCGACAACTTCCCACGTAACATCCGTAATCGGCTTGCCGCTGGCGACGGTGCGCGCCACGTCAATCTCGATCGGATACATGTTGGCAACATGGTGCACGATGACGCCCACCGTGCGCCGGTCGGTGTCGGACACCGGCGTACGCCACTCTGCTTCCGAGAGTCCTTCAGCAAAAGCCGCAAGGCCGGCAGCGCCTTCCTCAATGCGAACAGCCAGTAATTCAGAGCGACGACCCATGTAAGCCTCCTAGCGTTTGCGTAACTGTTCCCGTCATCCACGCCGTCTTCCGGCGAGCAATGAGCTGGTCAAATTCGTTGTTCGTGTGTATTGCTTTCGCTAACACATTCATTCGTGGGCAGTCTCCTTACATTGAATTGTTGCAGCCGTACTGCTGGCTACCCAATCTTACTATGCGCCGGCAGGGCCTTGAATACTTGATCGACCGTGCCGGTATTCTTGGTTCAAACGTTTATATTGTACCGAGGTTGTGCCGATCGACGTACTTTCCTATGTGCTCCGGGTCGTTCGGCTCGACGGCGCGCTGCTCTTCATGGGCAACAAAGAAGATTTTGCGGCTGCCATGTTAGGTCTTACTGCGGCATTCGCCTGAATATCCGCCCGGACGCACGTTGTCGCTACGCTTCCGGCTCAAACTTCTGCGTGTCAACCCAGTTCTTGACTTCATCGGCCACGGAAAACGCTTCATTCTTGTTGGCGGTGTAACGTTGGGTCAGCTGGTAGGCATGCTTTTCCATGGGAATCTCCGCGTAGCTGCCGCCGCTCAGAAATCCGTTCACATAACGCGAAGCAAACTCTTTGGTCCCCATCGCCGCATACTGCGCCACGTGGACCAGTTCGTGGAACAGCAGGTTGTCCGTCAGATCTTCATGCGACGCCACCACGTCAACAAAGGTGACGGCCGCGGTATCGGAGAAGCTGGGCAGGTTCTTGATGCCCATCACCCGCGCCATGCTGTAGAAAGGCGGGTCCAGGATGCGCTCGCCGTGCAGCACGATCACGCGGGTCTGCTCCAGGACTTCGCTGGAGAAGAAAGCCTGCATGGCTGCTTTGTGCGCGTACGTCAGCGGCGTGGCCCGAAAGGAATAGCGCTTCTGGTTCTTCAGAATAAAATCTTCAACCATGCCCGAAAGCTGGCCGATCATGCCGGGAGGAAGCTTGGTTAGGTCCATAGACAAGATTTGGTAATTGAGTAATTGGGTAATTGAAAACCGAGGAAAAGTAGGATTCCGCTCCAATTACCCGATTCCCCGATTACGCAATTACCAATTGCTAAACGACTCCCATTTCCGCCGCAATCTTCTCCGTCACAAAAGCTTCAATCACATCGCCTTTCTTGATGTCATTGAAGTTGAGCCAGGTTGCAGGCGTGAGCGAAGCGGGAGCCTGCAGGCGAAATCCTGAGCTTTAGCGAAGGATCTCACCCGCAATCTGATTACGCGACTCCCATTTCCGCCGCAATCTTCTCCGTCACAAAAGCTTCAATCACATCGCCTTTCTTGATGTCATTGAAGTTCTGGATATTGATGCCGCATTCCATGCCGTTGCGGACTTCGCTGGCGTCGTCCTTGAACCGTTTGAGCGAACCGATTTTGCCTTTGTAGACCTGCACGCTGTCGCGCACCAGGCGGATTTCCGAATCGCGCTTGATCAGGCCGTCGAGCACCTGGCATCCGGCGACCGTGCCCACTTTCGGCACCCGGAACGTTTCGCGCACTTCGGCGCGGCCCTGGTAGGTTTCCTTGATGATGGGCTCCAGCATGCCGGTCATGGCTTTCTTGATCTCGTCCTGGAGCTCGTAAATGATGGAGTGCAGGCGAATGTCCACTTTCTCCATCTCCGCCAGCTCCTGCGCTTTGCGTTCCGGACGCACATTGAAGCCGATGATCACCGCGTTGGAGGCCGAAGCCAGCAGCACGTCGTTTTCCGTAATCGCGCCCACGCCGGAGCGCAGGATCTTGATCTTCACCTTGTCGTTGGAGAGCTTGGTCAGCGTGTCCGCCAGCACTTCCGCGGAACCCTGAACATCGGTCTTCAGGATCAGCGCCAGCTCTTTCATGCCGGCGTTCTTGATCTGTTCGGCCAGGCTTTCCAGTGAAATCTTGGACGACTTGGCCAGCGTAGCTTCGCGCGCTTTCTGCTCGCGATACTCGGAGATCTGGCGGGCCTTCTCGCGGTCGGCGACGAGCAACTGGTCGCCCGCTTCCGGCAGGCCTTCCAGGCCAAGCACTTCCACTGGAGTTGACGGCGGAGCTTCTTCCACCAGGTTGCCGCGATCGTCAAACATGGCGCGCACCTTGCCGAAGATGTTGCCGACGATAAAGTTATCGCCCACGCGCAGCGTTCCGTTCTGCACCAGCACCGTGGCCACCGACCCGCGGCCGCGGTCAATCTTGGCTTCCACCACCGTCCCGGTGGCCGGGCGCTCAGGATTGGCCTTGAGTTCGCCCAGATCGGCAACCAGGCAGATCATTTCCATCAGCAAATTCAAATTGGTGCGCTTCTTGGCGGAGACGTCCACAAACACCGTGGTGCCGCCCCAGTCTTCCGGCATCAGGCCGCGATCGGCAAGCTGCTTCTTCACGCGATCGGGCATGGCTTCCGGTTTGTCAATCTTGTTCACCGCCACAATGATCGGGACCTTGGCCGCTTTGGCGTGGTCCATGGCTTCCAGCGTCTGCGGCATCACGCCGTCGTCGGCCGCCACCACCAGCACAACAATGTCGGTGACTTTTGCGCCGCGCGCGCGCATGCGGGTGAAAGCTTCGTGACCCGGCGTGTCCAGGAACACGATCTGGCGTCCGAAAGCGGGAGAATCTTCTTTGGTGATGCGAACTTTGTAGGCGCCAATGTGCTGGGTGATGCCGCCGGCTTCTCCGCCGGCGACGTCGGTTTCGCGAATCGCATCCAGCAGCGAGGTTTTGCCGTGGTCCACGTGACCCATGATGGTGACCACCGGCGGACGCGTGACCGCCGCCGCAGCCGACTCTTCCGGAGTCCCGGCCATCTGCACCATGTCCTGCGCAGCCTGCTCTTCAAACGTGACTGAGGTTGCTTCCGCGCCAAAGTGGCGCACCAGGTCTTTGGCCAGCTCGTAATCCAGACTCTGGTTCACCGTGGCCAGTACGCCGCGACTCAGCAAGCGGGCAATCAGGTCTTTCGCGCGGAAGCCCAGCTTCTCTGCCAGGTCTTTCACGCTCACGCCTTCGCTGATGGTGATGGTCCGGGTGATAGGCAGCGGCTCGTTCGACGGCACCAGACGCGGCGGCGGAACAAAGCCCTTCATCGTGCCTTCCCGTTCCTTCGGGATATATGGCGCTCCAGGGCGGCGCGGCGGACTTGGCCTTCCGGCTGGCCTGCCAGGCACCGGCGGCGGACCTCCAGGGCCTACTCCTCCCATGCCCGGGCGCGGCGGATAACCACCTGTACGCGCGGCGCTGGTGGGATGCGGGCCGCGGCGTTGGTCGCTGCCAGGGCGGTTGTACTGCGGGCGGCTACCAGGCGCTCCTCCCGGACCACCTTGACTGCCTGGGCCGCTGGGACCACCTGGACGCGGGCGCTGGAAAATAGGTTGTCCGCGGACCACGCCTTGCGGACGGCCGGCGGAACTTCCCTGCTGCCCGCCTCGGGATCCATGCATGGTTCCCTGCGTAGGCATGGGCGCACGCTGGGTCACGGGCGCTTGATACACCGGACGCGGTCCGGTCTGCGGAGTAATCATGCGTCGCTGCGGGACCAGGGGCTGATGCGGGACCGGCTTGCCCGGCGGCACGGCTGC
>JBGPLR010000131.1:0-7767 GCA_041486545.1 Terriglobia bacterium | reverse complement strand
AGGACCCGGGCGCGACGGCGGGAAACCTCCGGCGGCAAGCTGGCGGCCAAAGATGAATTAAGAGATTTGAGGGCGTCGGCGGGGTTTTCATGCCGTACGAGAATCTCCGCCTGGAGAATGCGGAATTCCCAATTCAGATCAGGAAATCTTGTGGAGCGGTCCAAGCCATCTTGAGCGTTTTGCCGGGCTTGGTCATCGTGGCCGCGTTGGAACTCCAAGCGGGCTTGCTGGTACTGCTTCTCCGGCAAGTCCCGCCCGGTATGTGTGCAGCTGACGTTGGACAGAGTCGCCAGCAAAACGAGGGTGCAGCCTAGCCACCGCCGCTCCCAGAGGTGGTGCCCCCGGTGCCTGTACCGTACCCGGATGAGCACATCTGAACCTGGAACATGGTCAAGGTGCGGGTATGCCGGGTTACTATGACTTCTGCCAGCCGAATCACGCCAAACTTGGGAATGCAGATGATTCCTCCATAGCCTTCGAGTTCGGTCTTGTCGAGGTTGGCCAAGTCGAGATGATTGACTGCAGAGAGTCTGTAGCGCCCCATGTCGGCCGGTCTGGTTCCAGGTTTCTTCCATTTCGCAAACATCTTGGACATGCCGCGCAGGGCATGGTATTCGTCTTCAATCCTCTGCCGCTCGGTAGGACTCTTGTCGCACAGGCAGCTACCCATGAGCCATTGATCTTTTTTCCCGCCCTGGCGCCCTTTGATAAGTTTGGAGTAAGTATCGTTATCGTGAAACAGTTTTGTGTCCAATTTTACATCGATCTGGTGTCCGGCGATGCGCAGATTTTCAAAGTAGCTGCCGGTGATGTCAAAGCTGGCTTCACCGCTGTCGTCGGCCGGATAATACATTGCCAAACGCGAAACCACGCGGTCAGCGGTAAGCATGCCGGCAACGTTTACGCCCTCCAGCACGGACCACGCGTGCGTGGTGTGAATATTGTGGCAGTCGTCATAGCTTCCGCCTACTTCAGAGTAGGCGTTCTCAAAAGAGACCAGACCATCAACTGTCAGGCCGGAGTGATTGCTGGTTCCGTGGCCACCATGGCCCCCAAGAACGACTGAAGCCAACGGCGCCAGGCTGTATGGCCTGGGTCGCTCAAATTCTGCAGCCAAAGCAAATGCAGAAGCATGGTAGACATACTGTGAGTGGTGACGCGAGCACGTCATAATTTGTTCTCCAAATGATCTGGGGGATAGTTGGGCATCGAAAAGCCACCACGATGTGGCGTATACCAAAAACTGGGCCCTGTGGCCGTAGCCAACCTGAATGAAAACGATTGTACTACCTGCACAGAGCCAATCATCAATGCGGCTAGGAAAGACTTGCGAGGCGGATGCCGCGGGGAGAATCTATAATAAAGCAGCTAATCCGTGAACTGCAGCTCGAAAGCACCCTTGCCTAATTCTTTCATGGCTCCATCACTGGTGCGGCCTTGAACTACCATGGAATAGCGGCCCGCATCCAATACCCCGGCACATATCGCGATAATAGCCTTGTCTCCGGTTTGGTTTGCGGGAAGTGGCACCTCGTATTTCACCTTTCCTGATGCCGCCCGGATCTCGGCCTGGTAAGAGACAAACTCGCCGTCCGGCTTGTATTCCACACTCAAACTCAGGATGCTCTTCTTGGTTACATCTATCAGTTTGATATCGCCGGCTCCATGGACACTTCCTACCAATGTATAACGCAATTCGAGCTTGGGTTCCTTCAGCTGCGTGATCATAGTTCTCTGATATAAGCTGAAGCTCCCGGTAAGCAAGAACAGCGCGCACGCGCCGGCGAAGGCCGGCTGGCGGACGCTGGCCATGATCCGGGCCAGCAAGCCAGGGCGCGGCACAGGTACGACCACGGTCATGGGCATTTCGCCGATCGCATCGGCCACATCAAAGCCAAACTGAACCTCGTCGGAGCATTCCCGGCAGCCGATATAGTGCTCTTCAAAAGCGCTGCACTCTTCGTCGCGCATTTCCTTCAGCAAATAGCGTACGGATGCTTGCGTTTTGATTGCGTCATGATGAGTCATTGCATTGGTTTCCATACAGATCCCTCGTTCAAAATCTATTCATCGTCGTGATCATCCGCCGGTTTGGCGGCACGATCAGTCCAGTACTTCAAGGCTTTCTGCAAGGCCCGTCGGACCAAGCCGCGTAAATAGTCCCTGTCCACCCCGAACTGGGCGCAGATCGCGTCTTTGTCTTGCTCTTCCAGAAAAAGTCCGCACAGGATCGCCCGATCACGAGGCGGAAGTTTTTCGAGCATTTCAAGCACTGCCGTCTTAATCTCTTTCTGCCGAAGCAGACCCTCAGGGCCCGGGTACTTTGCGGGAACGTCAATTTCGTCCACATCCTCATGCAGATGCCGCAGAGCATCGCGGCGAAACTCGTGATAGACGTTGTCGCCGATCTTGCTGACAAAGCCGCCCAGCGCTTCCGGATGACGCACCCCTTTTCCTCCTCGAATGATCGCGATGGCACGCATCAGCGTCTCTTGCACCAAATCGTCAATCTGGTCGGCCGGAATTCTGCGAACGCCAAACTTCGGCCGCAATAACCTGTTGGTAAAGTAGCCGACAAAGTGCTCTTCCGTGGCCCGGTCCTGGGCCTCAACCCGCCGGAGGTAGTCCGCGTCAAAGGAGAAGAATTCCACTGGTTTGATACTTGTAGGCGACCAGTATACTTCACGCTCCGAGCGTACATGTTTACGTTGCGGGACACCGGGCAAGGCGCAAGAACCCTGAGGCTGGGACGTTTCTTTCCGGCCCGGCAGCGCTTCTTCCGTTCTTTCCAGTGCGCCTCTCAAATTACCTCACAACTCTTAGACAACTCTTAGCTACTATCGCTCAAAAAAGCCTCCGGGGACGTGGCAAATCCGAGCCGAAAAACAGTCCCGGCTGGCCGTCACCCACCATCAGGGCAGAAACCGCGGTAGCCGTTGCCAGCAGACCAGACTGGTCCACTACTGCCTGATTGGCGGACCGAACTCCGTGCAAAGCCGGTCCCAAAACGGGCGTGCCGGGCCAGGAGCCGTCCTCGTGTTGCCGGGCAAGCAGGCTATCGGCAACCGACCGCGCCCGGCGCATGCGGAGCCGCGACAGGCAACGGAGCAGCAGAGCAACATCGAACGAGCTCTCCGGGCTTTCCAGCGCCGTCAGCTGGCAAACTCTGTTTAGCCGTGACCAAGGCGCCAGAGCCGCATCACAATCCAGGATTTCCGAACAGATATAGAAACGGGCAGAATTGCTGCCCTCCTGCGCCGTTGCGGCAATCGTCAGGTGGGAAGCCAGATAGTCTTCGGTTGAGGAGTCAAGGTCCCCGAGGGCTTTAACGGCCAGCGCGGTCGTCGCCGGACGAGTCGCGCAGTCACAGCCTTCCAAGTCCGCACTTTCCGCGTCCGTTCCAGGACGGATGGCGAACCCGCCACCCTCGCAACGGCAGCGCTGCAGCCAGTCCAGGACCGAGCGGGGCACGGTCCGACCATGCTGGCGCAAAGCGATGACGGCCCACGCTGTGGATTCCGCGTCCGCTCGCGCGCCAGCGGTGCTGCTCCAGACGCCTTCACCGCTCCGCGCTTGCAGAAGCCATTCCAGCGCCAATGCAATCTGCTGTTGCTGCGACGAACGAAAACAGCCCGCCGGCAAATCTCCCAGGCGGGCCAGCACATAGGCGGTTACCCAGCGATCGGGGACTCCGTTCCGGCCCTGCAACGCCGTCCAGCGATGTTCTTGCTGCTGGGCCAGGATGAATTGCACGCCCAAAGCGATCGCCTCTGCGGTCCGCCTGCCGGTCCCCGCCCTGGCTTGCTCCGAAATGGCCTTTTTCGACATGGACATGCAGGATCGTGCTCCCAGTTTTGGCGGTCTGTCAGTCAAGGCTCTCTCCATCGCGGCGTGCCGCCTTTCATGGTTCTTCTGCTGGAGTAGTGACGAGATCGGGAAAATCGGTGCGGAGGTGGCGGTAATTAATTTGGAGATTGGTCTAAATGCAAGATAACAAATAACGTGCAAGAAATTCGTTGGCAGCTGGTCCGGCTGAGGGCGGCTCCTCATAAATATTAAGAACGTTAAGAACGCGGGCTTTATTAGATCGATCTTATGAATATGCATATCTTAGCAACTAAAGCGCCCCGGGCAATTACCACTCGAATGTAACTGTTTCTTGCATCTGGCTTTAGCTTTGGCAAGATCTCCTGACATTCAGTACCAAAGGAACATTAAATTTTCTAATTTTATGGATTTGGCTCTATTTTTTCCGCTACTTTGTACTCACGTTAGCGGCCTCTTCCGGAACCACAAAGGCCGGCAACACAGCAAGCGACCTCTGAGCGCAGACAAAGCAGACGACGGCATCCATTCGCCAGCGGAAAACCGCCCATGCATCGTTGCGCCTGAAGTGTCCCTACTCAGGAGCTCTAAAAATCATGAAAAAGAGTCGACGCGATATCCTCAAACTTGGGGCGATGGCGGGCGCAGGTCTGGTACTGCCCAAAATCGCATCAGCCCAGACGCCAAACACACGAGTCCACGTACCCGGCGGAGTAACATTTCACGGACATGTTGCCCATCCGCTGGGACAGCTGAAGACTGCCGCTGGCAGCCTTACGCAATTTGTTGACCAGCTGCCGATCATGCCGACACTTCGTCCTGATCCGAATGGAGTGACGCACATTAGGATGTTGCCTGCTTTGCAGAAGATCCACCGCGATCTTCCTGCCACACCGATCTGGGGCTACAACGGCATCTGGCCCGGACCGACCATGGAAGTGCGCAGGGGCGTGCCGGTAAAGATCAAGTATCACAACGATGCTTTGCCGACCACGCATCCGCTACCGGTGGACTTTACACTTCACGGTTCGGAAGCGGACAAGCCGCAGGTGCGCAACGTTGTCCACCTGCACGGCGCCAAGATTCTTCCTGAGAGCGACGGCTATCCCGAAGCTTGGATTTCACCGGACGGAGTCACTGGCCCAGTCCTGTTCAACCCGGACGCGTTCGTTTATCCCAACGACCAGCAATCAACGCTGCTGTGGTATCACGACCATACTCTGGGCATCACCCGGTTGAACATGATCATGGGCCTGGCCGGCGCATACATCATTCGCGACGCGGTGGAAGACTCGCTCAACCTGCCCAAAGGCCAGTTTGAGATTCCGCTGATCATGCAAGACCGCTTGTTCAACCCGGACGGAACGCTTCTCTACCCCGTCGCCATTGACGGCACGCACCAGTTCTGGATCCCCGAATTCTTCGGCGACACCATGTGCGTAAACGGCAAGGCATGGCCGGTACTGGACGTGGAGCCGCGGCGCTATCGTTTCCGCATGCTCAATGGCTGCAACGCGCGCTTCCTGAACATGCGCATTGTAAAGACCGATGCCGCCGGCACCGCGCACGGCATGGCGGGCCCGAAGTTCAACGTGATCGGTACGGACGGCGGTCTGTTGCCGGCTCCCGTGTCCTTGACCACGATGTTACAGGCCCCGGCGGAGCGCTTCGACGTGATTGTGGACTTCACCGGCAAGGGTGGACAGTTCTTTGTTCTGAAGAACGACGGTCCCGCCCCGTTCCCGGGCGGTGGCGAAGTGGTACCCACGGAGATCATGATGTTCCGCGTCTCCAAGCCTCTGTCGTCGCGTGACACGTCAACCATTCCGTTCGTGTTGAATCCCAGCCCGATGAACATCAACCCGAATTCGGCCACGCGCACCCGCGACGTGGTGCTGACCGAACTGGACCGCGCATCGGACGGCTTCCCGATCATCGGCCTGCTGGACAACAAGAACTGGGACGATCCGGTCACGGAAGATCCGAAAGCCGGCTCCACTGAAATCTGGAACATGATCAATGACACTGGTGACGGACATCCGAAACACATTCACCTGGTGCAGTTCAGGATTCTCAGCCGCCAGCCGTTCGACCAAACGACTTACGACAACACCGGGCAACTGGTTTTCACCGGTCCGCCGCAGCCTCCGGCTCCAGAAGAGCAGTTTGCTGCCAAGGACGTGGTGAAGTCCATGCCGGGAGAAGTCACCAAGTTGGTTATGAAGTTTGACCTGCCTACGGGAACGCATGTCGTTGCGGGTCAACGTTATAAGTTCGTGTGGCATTGCCATATCCTGGAGCATGAAGACAACGAAATGATGCGCCCGATGGATGTGGTGGGGTAGCCCTAGCCCCCAAGGATGTGGCTGGCTGAACTTTCATGGGGCTCAGCCAGCCGCAACTTGAAAGAACTTTAAGTTCCGCGCATGACGGTACGGCGGCTTGCAGTCGTCGCCGGCGGTTGTCGCGGGAAAGTAGCGGGCAAAGCCATCGGCCGCGGTTTGAACGACCCGCCAGCCGTGAGCCGGTGGCGAGCATTAATACTCGGATGAGCCCGCTATTGCCAGCGGCCCCAGCTTTGTTGTTCTGGGGCCGCTTGTTTTTTGTGCCTGAAACGATCGGAAAGAATCGGTTTAAGGTTTTAGATCAATGCTGTTGCTGGGCCAGCCTGGTCTTGGTGCTTTCCAGCTTTTTCTGGACGCGGGCCACGTCCTGCTGATCCACGTCAGCGGGGACGGAGCGGCCCCATTCGGCCAGCGCGCGTTCCCAGTGCATCACGGCCAGCTTGAGCTTGCCGGTTTTGGCATAGAGTTCGCCTAGGTGATCATGCATGGTGGCGTCATTGGGGGTTTTTTCCAGGGCGCGGCGCAGGTTCTGTTCGGCGAGATCGTAGTTGTTCAGCTTAAAGTAGGCCCAGCCGAGCGAATCCAGATAAGCGCCGTTCTGCGGTTCCAGTTCCACGGCCCGTTTGATCATGCCCAGCGCTTCTTCCAGATGCATGTTGTGATCGGCCATCATGTAGCCGAGATAGTTCAGCGTTCCGGCGCTGCCGGGGTCCTGCTGCAAGACCTTGCGGAATTCCTGCTCAGCCAGATCGAATTTCTTCTCCCGCTCGTAGGTCGCGCCCAGGATAAAGCGAATGCCCTGCCGTTCTTCCGGACGCGTGGCCTGCTTTTCCATTCCAATGAGAATGTCTTCGGCTTCCTGGAAGCGCTTGAGCCGCACGTAAACCTGGGTGAGGGAAATCTGGGCGTCGCGGTCGTCAGGCGAGCTTTGGACCACGGCTTTGGCCAGATTGATGCTTTCTTCCGCTTTGCCCTCGTCGGCCAGCTGCTGGGCCAGCGCCAGCTTCAGGTTCTTATCTTCGGGCAGTTTCTTTACCGCTTCCTGCGCGGTGCGCGTGGCGTCCGCCCAGAGTTTCTGGTCGCGATAGTTGTCGATCAGTCCGGAATAGCCGCGTGCGGCTTCTTCGCCGCCCATATCCACGATGCGTTTGAAAGTGTCCTGCGCCAGTTGGGGTTTGCCGGCCTGGCGGTAGATGTTGCCCAGGCGGTCCAAAAAGAGCGCCAGGTTGTGGCGGTCAGCCGGCGCGGTGGAGCGGGCAATCAGCCTTTGCAGGGCGGCCGCGGCTTCGTCCAGCTTGCCCTGGGCTTCCAGGATGTTGGCTTCACTGTACGCGACTTCGAGCGAATCCTGCTGCAGTGATTCGGCTTTCTTCAAGTTCTCCAGCGCCAGATCAAACTTGCCCATGCGGCGGTAAAGATCGGACACGCGCAGAGCGGCTTGCGCGTCCTGGGGATCAGCTTCCTGAAGCATGCGGTACTGTTCCAGAGCGGCTGTGGTCTGATTATCGTTGGCCAAGTTTTGGGCCAGGCCGCGCAGCGCGTCCAGATTCTCTTTGTCCAGGATCAGCGCGTGCTGGTAAGAAGCGATGGCAGATTT
>JBGPLR010000130.1:0-7772 GCA_041486545.1 Terriglobia bacterium | reverse complement strand
GCGTGAAAGCCCGCAGTTGCCGTGCCGGCCAAAGCTGTAGCTCCGTCCGCAAAGAAAGAAGCGGCCCCAGCAGCCAAGGCTCCATCCGGAAAGCCGCCAGCCAAGAAGGTCGCCAAGCCAGCCAAGGCTGCCAAGAAACCGGCTAAAAAGAAACCCGCTCCAAAGAAGCCGGCAGGTAAAAAAGCGGCAGGCAAGAAAAAAAGATAAAGCGCAAAAAATGAGTTTGGCTCTAGCCTCTGCAGGTATCAGGGATTGGCTTTAGCCAAGCCGTTAGAGACTTGAGATGACAAGGGCTTCCAGCCCCTGCTCCCCAGCACCCGAAGAGAGTGACATTCTTGCAACAAGGTTAGGCGAGCGCTGGTCTATGGGCGCGAGCCAATACCAGCGCGTCTCCGCGCGAGTCTGAGTGGACCCGGCGTCACCGGCAGAACTTCTTCAGTACAACCCAGCGGCTTTATTAACCAGCGTTTGCATACGCGTGTCCGCGGGATCAATGAACCGCATTTCCTGCCAGTCGTAGGCAAAGTGTTTGCCGCAATCCAGGCAAACGCAATACGTGCCGGTAAGGGCGGCAACGCTGGAACGTTCCTGGTCCGGGCGGCAGGTCATGATGGGTCCGCGTCTCATGTGCCAGCAGCGTACAAACGGGGAGAGCAACATTCTGATCATGTTCACGGGGATACGCCTCTAGTTGAAAGGCAGAGCTCGGTTTCGTCGACTGGCATCCTGCAGAGACTTACTTGTCAACGATAATGCGAGGGTTTTCTTACTAACTGATTAGAAGCAAGTTAAAAAGCTTAATGATGGGCGGGAACAGGCCACGGAGCGGCCGGGATGGTCCAATTTAAACGGCTTGCAGATAGCGATCGAGAAGTTCCGCAGCCATGCTCCTAAGAAACCCCGTTGGAGGAACGCGAAACGATCACCGGTGGACGAGGACGGCGCATCAGGAGTGCCACTTCCACCAAGGCATCGATAAAGAAGACCAGAAGGGCGATGGCCGGTCCCAAAGCGGCGCCATAGTTGGCAACCTGTCCGGCGGTGAACGTGTGACTGCCGAGTTGCACCGGGCCGTTCAACATGGCGGCAAAGCCGGGATTCGGAACCACGAATTGTCCGGTCAGGAGAAGCAAATACAAAGTGACCACGCCGGTAACGTCGGAAGTCAGCCTGAGTCCAGCACGCAGCCGGGGAAATTGCGGACGATACAGGGCGACAAAAGCCGAAGCCGTGCCCAGAGCAACCGCCAGCAGCATGGGGATTTCAAAATGGATCCAGGAAGGCGAGAGCCGCACCGCCAGCCCACGGACAAACGCCGGAGCGGGGGAGTGCAAAAAGATGGGCCATCCCACCAGGAACAAACATCCCAGCACAAGCTCAGCCACAGAATTGCCGCGGGGCGGCGCAGATTTTCTCAGAGCCGGCAGTTCCAGAGGATTGAACTTGCCCTGGAACGGGATTTTCCCGCCAGTGAAATACTCAACCAGGCCAAAGATGATGGTGATTTTACCCACGGCCCCGATCGCACGGATCCAGAAGTCCCCCCAGCCCATTGCCAGTGATTCGAATACCGTGTGCCCGCTGAACATGAATACCACGCTCAGCACTACGTGGAAGGCAGCCACCGCCAGGAGCGCGAATTCCAGAGTGAGCCAGTAGATCGGAAACAGCTCCGAGCCGATCAACTGCTGCATGGGCAAGCGCCGGTAGCGCGCGGCTACCACAATGGGATGGCCGTGCTGCTTGATGATCGCCGCCTGCTCGGCTTCGGTGAGCGAACGGCCCAGTTCTTCGGCCCGGTCTTCCATCTGCGAAAGAATGTTGTCGCCCAGTTCTTTCACAATGTCATTGCGCCGGCGGTCCGGAAGGTATCCGCGCACGGCTTGCAGGTAACGCTCAAGGAGTTCCATAACTAAATGCCTCGCGAAAAATTGGCGCCGTTGCTGGTGGAGGTGCGGAATGCCGTCTTGAAACCGGCCAATTGCTCGCCCGTGTGTTGCGCCAGGGTCCGCGCCGCTACCCGGGCGTCGTGCATGCGCACCAGTTCCATCCACAGGAAGACCAGAGACACCAGCAGGAACTGGATAAACGCAGGCGCCAGAAAGTCCCATGACTTGAGCGCATGACCAAGGGCCGGCGCCAGCGCCAAAACCGAAAAGTTGGAAACGCCTATGGTCAGAGCCAGAATTTTTCCGTATAGCGACCACATAAACTCATGCCTCCTGCAAAATTTTGTTCAAGGACGCGTTGATGGTTTGCCATTCCTCGAGCAGCTGTCCCAGGATTTCCGCGCCCAGCGGCGACAAACGGTAAAACCGCTTGTTGCGCTTGTTTTCTTCCCGCCACTCGCTCATCAGCAGCCCCTGGCTTTCCAGCCGGCGGAGCAGCGGATACAGAGTTCCTTCATCAATGGCCAGCCCCAGATCGCCCAGGGCTTTGCGCAACGTGTAGCCGTAATGCTCTTCCTGCAACTGCGCCAGGACAGCCAGAATCAGGCAGCCGCGGCGGAGTTCCAACCGCAGGTTTTCGAAGAGTTCGGCAGATGTATTACTGTTCAGCATACAGTGTACGTAACATACTGTATTACACACAGTATAAGTTGTCAATATGGTTTGTGTAGGACTTTCAGTCTTTATTTCAATGACTTACGCTGACTGGTCCAGGTCTGTTGGTTTTTACGCATGAAATAACCACCGAAGGCGAGTCAGATACGGCCGCTGTCGTCGGCTGGCGACCGGAGCGCTCAACTCGTAAACTCATTTCATGAAGACCAACGCCGTGCGCCTGCTGGAGACCCTCGGCGTCGCCTACGAACTGCGCGACTACGCAGTTGATCCCGAAGATCTGGCTGCGGAGTCCGTGGCTGCCAAGATCGGCATGCCGGCTGAACAGGTTTTCAAGACGCTGGTAGCGCGCGGTGACCGCCAGGGTGTTTGCTTAGCCGTGGTCCCGGCCAACACCGAACTCGACTTGAAAGCCCTGTCCGCGATCTCCGGCAATCGCAAAATGGAGATGGTTTCGCTCAAGGAGGTGCAGCCGCTTACCGGATACATCCGCGGAGGCGTCACCGTGCTGGGCGCCAAGAAGGCTTTTCCCGTCTATGCCGATGAGACCATCCAACTGTGGGACGCCATCTCCGTTTCCGCCGGCGTGCGCGGGACGCAGATCATCCTGAAGCCGGACGATTACCTGCGGGTCACCAACGCTGCCATGGGAGACATTGCCAAAGTAAAGACATAGTAAGGGAAGAGATGCCCCGAAGGCCGCTCAATCATTAGCTTCTTTAATTCCAGTCTAATCAGCTTGTAAGGGAAACGCCCGAGAATGGTCTTGCGGCCCATCCCCTAAAAAGCGGGTCCCGGCGCGGTGCCGGGACTCGTCGCAAGGAGTTGTTTCCCCCATGATCGGCGAACCCAACGACCACGTGTGTATCACGCTCATGCATGAAATGCAGAGCTTTGTAAGGCAAGCCCTGGAGCGCCCTGAAGTGATGGCGGAAGTTCGCAACCTGGCCGGGCCCGAGAAGAAGTCTCCCCAAAAGAACGCGACGAGCGGCAACGAGAGCATTATCCGGGCGTTCGAGCTGCTGGCGCCGGGACTGCTGGTGGACTTTCTGGAAGCCAACCGGGAAATTCTGAACCGCTACGCCCTGCGCATATGGGCGGCCGAGCGCGCAGGCCTTCTGGAAGTCCGGGCGAATTTGAGTTTCAAGGGCGAATTGAAAATGCCGTCGCCGGAAAAGCGGTAGATCAGCAACACCGTTCAATGAAGGCCCGCAGTCGCGCCGCCTTAGCTTCACAAACATAAAAATGCGGGCCCTTTGCGGCCCGCATTCCAAGTTCTCAGGCTTCGTACTTTTACGCCGCTTTGCTGGCGAAAATGTTGTGGACGGTTGAGGTTGCCACGTCAAAGGTGCGCACCTGGGGTTTGCCTTCAATCAGGCCACCGATGACTTCAAGCACGCGCGAGAATGTGGCTTTGTTGTAATTCTCAGCATCTTCGCGGGTCTTCCAAAAGCTCAGCGCCGCGATCATGTCAGGATTGTCCTGGGATAGCAGCGTGATCTCGTCCACGAATCCAGGCTGGCCCTTCAGGATGCCCAGCACTTTGTCATTGACCGTGCGGACAAGCTCTTTACCTTTTCCAGTTTTTGCGGTGATTTCAACAATTCGCGTAAACATACAAGGTACTCCTTTCGTTGGGAAGTGAAAGTGGTACCGTCACAGATGGGCGGTAGGAATCGACCTTGCGTTGCAGGAAGAGATTACGCCCGTCAGGCCCAGCGGATCAACTGGTGGCGGCGTCAAAAAGACCTTAACCACAAAGGTCACGAAGGGACCACAAAGGAAAATCCAACCCGGGCAGGCGAAGAATCGCCAGACAGAAACAGGCTTGTTCGTAAGTCGCAACGCCATCGCGATCGCTGCGGAAGCCGCGGACCATTGCATCAACCCTGGGGCAGCTTTATTTTTGCCGTCTCACCCGCGATGGCGGACCCGGCTTCCAGTGCCAGGAAGCGGACTTTTCCCTCAGCGACTGTGCGCCCCGCGCCGTCGGTCACCGTGGCGGTCCAGACCTGCGTGCGGCGCCCGCGCATCAGCGGCTTGGCGGTGGCGCGCAGTTTTCCTTCGCGTACCGCATGAAGAAACGACGTGTGGTTCTCCAGGCCGACGACGGTCTGCTGGTGTCTCCGCGCCCACAGCGCTGCACCGACCGACGCGACGGTCTCAATCACTCCTGAATAAGCGCCACCATGGACAATGCCGTAGGCCTGGCGATGCTGCGGGCCGATCTCCAGTTCCGCCGTGACTTCGTCGGCCGTAGCGCGGAGAAAATGGATACCCATGGCGGCGTTCCATCCGCTCTGGCGGGCGTTGAGCGCCGCGGAGAAATCGCCGTCTTCGTTCTGAGCGGTGAACAGGTCATGCAACGCAGCAGGGTCGGTGTGGTCAGGCATGTGAGTGAAAATAAATGGAGGCAGGGGAGAAGGCAAGTGCGGCCCACAGTCGCGAAGAAAAGTGCCTGATTTTCCACAGGTTCAAGCTGATGTCCACAGTCTGCTTGTTGCCTCTCCCCAATATAATGATCCCTTAGGCCCCTATGTCTGAATTCGTCCATCTCCACCTGCATACCGATTACTCGCTGCTTGACGGCGCTTGCGGCGTTGACGGTCTCATCAAACGCGTGGCCGAGCTGGGCCAGACGGCCGTCGCCATGACCGACCACGGCAACATTTACGGCACGGTCGAGTTTGTCACCGCGGCGGAGCAGGCGAAGATCAAGCCCATCGTGGGATGCGAGCTGTACATCTGCAAGAAGGACGACCATCGCGCCGCGCCGGAAGGCGACACCTACAATCACCTGCTCGTCCTGGCAGAAAACGAAGAAGGCTACCAGAACCTGATCAAGATCACCTCAGAAGCCAGCCTGCATGGTTTTTATTACAAGCCGCGCGTCAGCAAGAATTTTCTGCGCGAGCACAGCAAGGGGCTGATCGGGCTGAGCGGATGCCTGGCCGGCGAAGTCTGCGAGAATCTGCTGGCCGGCCAATATGACGGCGCCAAGAAAACGGCGCTCGAATACCAGGACATCTTCGGCAAAGGCAACTACTTTATCGAGATACAGGACCAGGGGCTGAAGGAAGAGCACAAGATCCATCCTGACCTGTATCGCATGGAAAAAGAGCTGGGCATTCCCATGGTGGCGACCAATGACAGCCACTATCTCTGCGAAGATGACGCCCACGCGCAAGACGTGCTGGTGTGCGTACAGACGGGCAAGAGCATTCACGACACCGCCCGCCTGAAGTTTGAGGGCGACCAGTTCTTTGTGAAGTCGGCGGGCGAGATGGGCAGGGTCTTCAACACGCGCGAAGACGTGCTCAAGCGCACGCTGGAGATCGCCGAGCGCTGCAATTTCAAGCTGAACAAGATCAAGAATCCGTTCCCAGAATTTACCGTCCCCGCAGGCTACACGCTGGACAGCTACTTTGAACATATAGCGCGGGAGGGCTTTGCGCGGCGGTGGGAGAACCTGTCGTCGCGGGCGGCAGCTGGTCTTCTGAAAAAGACGCGGGCCGATTACGAGCAGCGCTTGTCGCTGGAGATCGCCATCATCCAGCAGATGAAGTTCTCCGGCTACTTCCTGATTGTTTGGGACTTCATTCGCTACGCGCGTGAGTGCTCCATCCCTGTGGGGCCGGGGCGTGGATCGGCCGCCGGTGCCTTGGTCGCGTATGCCATGCGCATCACGGACATTGATCCGCTGCAGAATGAATTGCTGTTTGAGCGCTTCCTGAATCCCGAGCGCGTATCGCTGCCGGATATTGACATTGATTTCTGCATGAACCGCCGCGGCGAAGTCATCAACTACGTCACCGAGAAATATGGCCGGGACAACGTGGCGCAGATCATCACCTTTGGCACCATGGCGGCCAAAGCGGCCATCAAAGACGTGGGCCGGGCCATGGACATCCCTTATACCGACGTGGACCGCATCGCCAAGATGGTGCCCACCACGCTGAACATCACCATCAAGCAGGCGCTGGAAGATTCGCCGCCGCTGCAACAGGCGTATGACAATGAGTCACAGATCAAAGAACTGATTGACACGGCCTTGAAGCTGGAAGGCCTGGTGCGGAACTCCGGCGTACACGCTGCCGGTGTGGTGATCTCGCCTAAGCCGCTGACCGAACTCGTGCCGCTGCACAAAACCAAGAACGACGAAATTGTGACCGCCTATGACATGAAGGCGATTGAGAAGATGGGCCTGCTCAAGATGGATTTTCTGGGGCTCACCACACTCACCATCGTGGACGACGCGCTCAAGCTGATCGCCCAGCGCGGCCAGACCGTGGACATGGACAACATTCCGCTCGACGACGCGGCCACTTACGAAAAAGTCTTCCATACAGGATTGACGTCAGGCATCTTTCAGTTTGAATCCGGCGGCATGACGGACGTGCTGCGCCGCTACAAACCGAACGCTGTGGAAGACCTGACGGCGTTGAACGCGCTCTACCGTCCAGGACCGATCCAGGGCGGCATGATTGATGACTTCATCGAACGCAAGTGGGGCCGCCGCAAAGTTGAGTACGAACTCCCCGAACTGGAGCCGATCCTGAAAGAGACGTTGGGCGTGATCGTGTACCAGGAACAGGTCATGCAGATTGCCAACACGCTGGCCGGGTACTCGCTGGGTGAAGCTGACCTGCTGCGCCGCGCGATGGGCAAGAAGATCGCGAAAGAAATGGAAGACCAGCGCGCGCGGTTTGTGAATGGCGCGATGGAACGGAAATTTCCGCAAAGAAAGATCGAGAAGATTTTTGATCTGATGGCGGAATTTGCCGGCTATGGCTTTAACAAATCGCATTCCGCAGCGTACGCGCTGCTAGCCTACCACACGGCGTATCTGAAAACGCACCATCCCGTGGAGTTCATGGCCGCCTTGCTTACGTCGCAAACCGGCAACACCGACAACGTGGTCAAGTACATCAACGAATGCCGCGAGATGAAGATTTCGGTGGAGCCGCCGGACATCAACGTGAGCGATGCTTACTTCACGCCGCATGAAGGGGCCATCCGCTTCGGTCTGGCTGCGGTGAAGAACGTGGGACGCAACGCGATTGAATCCATCGTCACCGCGCGCAAAGAGCTGGGACGGTTTTCATCCATCTATGAGTTCTGCGAAAAAGTTGATCTTCGTCTGTTGAACCGGCGGGTGATTGAGTCGCTGATCAAGGCCGGCGCCATGGACGCCTTCGGCTATCGCGC
>JBGPLR010000129.1:0-7803 GCA_041486545.1 Terriglobia bacterium | reverse complement strand
CGTTCCTACCTAACCCGGCCTACTATTGTTCTGAAAACCGGAAAAATAGCACTATCCTGGGCCTTTTCGCTCCTCCCGGTCAGTGTCATTGGACCGAGCCTTTACGCAGGTCTTCTGTAACGAAAACGCCCGGATTTTGACAGATCAGGCCCCGGCAGGACAGGCGTACCATGAGCTGGGAGTTCCCGTTTTGGGAAAATTTCCTTCCGTATTCGGAAGGTAATAAAAGTCCTGTATTTTGTTGAAGATACATGCTGAGTCTGCGAAGCTACACGGCGACTCAAGCCACCAAGGAGAAACAAAATGAAACTGACCATGCTTCGGTTTGCCTTGCTAGTGATGTTGTTTGCTGCCAGTTCTGGAGCGGAAAAACTAACGTCTCAAGCCAAGGACCTCCCACTTCCAGTATGTCCACCGATTTGCGGGAGTGACGTGTTACAGCCGTAACTTCCGCAAAGGGGATAACCGGAGAATTTCGGTTGTATCTGAGTTAAGTCAAAAGTATCCTGTACCAGGCAGGTATGGGATTATCTTCGACCATTACGGCTCTTTGGCTGACTGGACTGGTCTTACAGGCCCTGTTGTTGTTGGTTCTGGCGACAACGAAGGTGTCGGTAAGGTTTCCGATGTTTGCCGCCTACACGGTTGTGACTTTTCTTGAGCAGGTTGCCGGGTACTCCCTGTCCCGTCATCCCGACGCATATTTCTTGCTCTATGTTGCCGGCGAAGCGGCCTCGATAATTCTCGGGGTTGCGGTGGTGTACGAGATATTTGTACGCCTTTTTGAACATCACGGCGCGCTGCGTAAGTTGGCCAGCAGAATTTTTCTCGGGGCGGTTATCCTTCTTGGAGTCTTTGGGGCCGTGGTTATTGGTACACATGCCCCGTTTGGGAAGGCTGGAATTGTCTCCGCGCTCCTCTCCGTAGAGGAAGCTGCCAGGATGTTCGAGGTTGGCTTGCTGATGGTCTTGTTCCTTTGTTCGAGTGCTTTTGGATTGCATTGGCGCCAGCACGTGTTTGGAGTCGGTGTTGGGCTAGGAACCTTTTCGTCCATTAAGTTGATAATGCTGGCGTTGCTTCCTCATGCACCGTCAGCCGCAGGCGTCTTGAATTTGGTTCTATTGATCTCTCTCGACGTCACTTTTTTGATCTGGATAGGTTATTTCTTGGTTCCCGAACGCGCCGCCAGCAGCGCTGGACTTCCCCAGCGCGCGCAGCTCGAGCAGTGGAACCGCGCAATGATGGAGCTGATAAACCAATGATGATTACGATGATCGTTATCGTTCTGGCGCTGAGCGCCGTTGGGTTGTTTTACATGCAGGTCCGCAACCGCCGCAGAATGGCGCACCAGGCCATCCGGCCGGTGGACCTCAAAGCTTTGCACACGCTCCTGGACCGCGATGACGAGCTTTTCCTGCGGGAAAAGCTTTCCCGCAGGGGGTTCTGCCGTCTGAAAAGGCAGCGCATTGGCGTAACGCTGCGTTACGTGAACAGGATTGCCAACAATGCCGCCGCGGTGGTGCGGTTGAGCGAGACGGCGCGGCTCAGTTCCGACCTTGAAGTCGCCGGAACAGCGGCGCAGATCATCGACCTGGCAACGCAAATCCGCCTGCAGTGTTTGCTGGCATTCGCCAAACTGTCAGTGGAATTTGCTCTGCCGTCTTTGCAGCTTACCCCGGCGGTGCTGGCGCCGCGCTATCAGGCGTTGCGCGAAAACCTGAAACGCCTGGGCGCTCTCCAGACGCAGCAATTGACCCCTAGCGCTGAGGCCATCTAAGAGTCTCGCGTTCAACCTTCCGCAAGAGCCCTGCCCCAGCAGGGCTTTTGTATTTTCAGGGCTCTTTCCAGCGACTTTGGGTAGCGGGTTAGCTTAGGTTTTTTAGCAGTTTTCTTCTGGCAGCTTAAGAGCGCGCGTTCATCGCTAGCGCGATGAACGTCTGCCTAAAGGCCCGCGATTCGCAAGCGAATCGCTAGACGCTGATACGGGTAGTGGGTCAGTCCAAACTGACCCACTGCCGCGCTTCGCGTCACACGCCACCGGCTGCTTTTGCGGTTAGAATATTCCCATGCTTCTCCAGGGCATTTTCCCGGCAGTGACCACGCCGTTTGACGCGGCGGGCACGGTGTATCACAAAAAAATAGAACACAACATTGACCGCTACTCGCGGACGCCGGTCGCCGGCATGGTCATTCTGGGCTCCACCGGCGAAGCCATCATGCTCAGCGACGATGAGCGTCGCGACGTTCTCCGCATCTCCGCCGAGGTGGCGTCCCCGGAGAAAGTGTTGATCGCCGGCACCGGGGCTGAGTCGGTGATCGAAACGCTTCGCCTTACCGAATATGCCGCCGGCTTGAACTATGACGTGGCTCTGGTGCGCACGCCGCATTTCTATCGTCCGCAGATGAAACCGGAAGCCATGCTGGCTTTCTACCGCACCGTGGCGGACCGTTCACCGCTGCCGGTATTGCTCTATACCGTCCCGCCGTTCACCGCTTACGACCTGCCCTTGGAAGTCATTGTGGCCCTGGCTGAGCATCCCAATATTATTGGCATCAAGGAATCCAGCGGCAACGTGGAAAAGGTCACGGCCATGGTCCAACAGACGCGCCATATTAAGCGGACGGCCAAGGTCACGGAAGTCCAGCAGGCCGTCACCGGGCGCATGTCGGCCGCGCCGCCGGCCGGCGGCACTGGGGTGCCGATCAGTGATGCACTGGTTACTTTAGGGTCATCTCCCGGCTCCGTGGCTGTGGCCCCGCCACCCAAGGCCCCGGCGCTGAAGACGCGCACTAAAGAAGTGGGCTTTCAAGTACTTGTAGGAGCTGCCCATACCCTGCTGCCCTCGCTCCAGGCCGGCGCCAGCGGCGGAGTACTGGGGATTGCCGCGCCCGCTCCGACAATTTGCTTTGAAATCTACTCCGCTTTTAGAGACAATGACCTGGAGTTGGCGAGGTCCAAGCAGGAAGGACTTGCGCCAGTGTCCAGACGGGTAGTTTCTGAGCTTGGAATTCCAGCGGTAAAGTACGCCATGGACCTCAACGGGTACTATGGCGGCCCCCCCCGGCTTCCCCTGCTGCCGTTGACGGCGGCCCAGAAAAAGGACATCGAGAGTCACATGGAGTTCTTCCGGAACTAGCGCGCTCCACTCGTCAGGGCATTTGTGTCCGGGGGCGCCGAACGCGGGTTACCCGCCAGGTTTTGCGCCCTTACTGCAGGATTTTGCAGCGGGTTGTACCGGGACGCTGGGTTGGGGTATTGTGAACGGGCAACAGGCTCCTTAGACTATTCTTGTCCCAAAACGGGAAGGTTCACGGACGCCTGGGAGAAACTTAAAGTGTTGTCTGCGGGCAGAAAATTACGTGATCATCGCGAGCAACTGGGCCTGACTCTGCGCGACGTGGAACTGGCCAGCACGGCGCTGGCGGAATCCCGCGGCATTGAAGAGTTCATCATCAACCCCAGCCGGCTTTCCGACATTGAGACCAAGGGAGTGATTCCCAGCATTTATCGCCTGTACGTCCTGTCTGTGATTTACCGTGCCGATTTCACGGAACTGCTCAAGCTGTACGGTGTGGACCTGAGTTCCACCGCCGCCGACTTTGCCATTTGCAAGCCCAGCAAGACCCACCGCCTGGATATGGTTACCGGGCGAGGCGCGGTGCAGGTCCCGGTCAAATTTGATCCCGGCTTTGACATCCGGCGCTCGGCCGACCTGGGCCGGATGATTGAGAACTGGGGTGTGGTTCCACTGCAGTTTCTGCAGGAGCTTTCCAAGAGGAAATACACCTACGCGTACGTCGGCACGGAAGACCTGACCATGTACCCGCTGCTCCTGCCCGGTTCCTTTGTTCAGGTGGATGAAGAGCGCAGCCGCGTGGAAGAAGGGAAGTGGCGTTCCGAGTTTGAGCGTCCCATTTATTTTGTGGAGACCCGCGAAGGGCATGTTTGCTGCTGGTGCTCCGTGCGGCGGGGAGAGATCGTGCTGCAGTCGCACCCGCTTTCGCCGGTCCCGCCACGCATCTTGAAGCATCCGCAGGAAGCGGTAGTGATTGGCCAGGTGGTGGGAGTGGCTATGCGCCTGGTGGAGTGGTATGCCCCGGATGAGCCACAGCTGCAATCGAGTCCTGCAGCAGACGAAGATGAGCAGCGAGAAGTGCGTCGTCGTTAACCGGCGCCTTGAGCACAAACGATTCCGCCGTCAGCACCTCCGGCCCTCCGGTACGTCCCACCGCTTGCTTGAATTCCTCGTAGATTTCCCGCATCGGCGTTCGCACCAGTTCCATGGCGTTTTCCAGGTGGGCGTTGAAGATGGTTTCCTGCGCGGCGCGGCGGCCATAGGTGCGGGAAAGGCCCCAGTGGCGGTAGGCGCCGTCTTCGGTCTGCAGCGAGCAGATGTAGGCCAGCCTCTCCAATAGCGTCGGTAAGACGCCCAGAGAGCGTTTCTCAAAGTCTTCGGCTGCTTTGAACATCATGGCGCGTCACCCGGAAACCACCGTCAAATTCTTGGTTGGTATGCTATTAAAACTAGCATAGCCTGGACTTCGGACCTCGGGGCCTGGCGGATTTTTCTGGAATCCGGAATTTTCCCGGGCCAATGCTGATCACGCAAGTACCCGCGCATGGCGGTTTTGGTCTTGATTAGCCAACATTCACGTTTATTCTTTAGAATCAAGAAACGTCATCCTTTAAAAGCTTCCAACCAGGAGAGGCCCAAGGCTCGGGCGGCACTTAGGAATGCACAGTCTTCTTGTTAAACATTTTGGCCTGCGCGGGATCGCAATTTTTGAAGCCGGCAAAGGACTGCTGGCGGTGGGATTCGGCGTCTGGGTGCTGACCATGCTGCACAAGGACATGAGCAGCGTGGCCCAGGACATGCTCCAGATCATGCACAGGTTTCTGCACGTCAATCCTGACCGGCACTTCTACCGGTGGGCGTTGGAGGAAGTAGGCAGGCTCACTCCGAAAACCCTGTGGGTCATCTTCGCGCTGGCCATGGCCTATGTAACTATCCGTTTCGTTGAGGCCGCCGGCCTATGGCTGGAGAAAGAGTGGGCCGAGTGGTTTGCGCTGATCTCCGGCTCCGTTTATCTGCCCTTTGAGATTGCTGCTTTGCTTCGCCACGCGACTGGCTGGAAGTGGGCGATTCTCAGCGTCAATGCTCTCATCGTGATCTACCTGGCCTGGCTGCTAATAGACTCGCGCAAGCGCCGACGAGAAGCCCAGGAAGCGGCAACGGCCTGAACAGAAGTTCTCAGCCGCAACTTGCGCGGCAGTCTCCCTAAAGCTCGCCCGATTCGCGTGTGTTCGCGCCCATGTTTTGCGATGGCCGGTCGGCTATTTCGCTTCGTACACCGTCTTGCCGCCAACCACGGTCCGCAAGACTTTGGTCTTGAGGATTTCCGCCGGCGCCACCTTGGTGATGTCGCGGTCCAGCACAATGAAGTCGGCCAGCATACCCGGCTGAAGCACGCCTTTTTCTTTCTCTGCAAATTCCGCGTACGCCGAACCCGTAGTGTATGCCGCGATGGCCTGCTGAATCGTTAGTTTCTGTTCAGGAAAATACTCTTTGGTGCCGGCTTCATTCTTGCGGGTGACGGCGCAGTAGATCCCTCGAAACGGCGTGATGGGTTCCACCGGGTAGTCGGTGCCAAAGGCCAGGACTACGCCGTCGTCGAGGAACTCTTTCCATGCGTACGAATGCTTGGCGCGCGCCGCGCCTATATGCGACTCCGCCCAGTTCATGTCCGTCAAAAGATGGTTGGGCTGCATGGAGGCGATCACGCCCAGCTTCCTGAACTTTATATAGTCTTCCGGCGCGACTACCTGCGCGTGCTCAATGCGGAAGCGCAGGTTTCGCTTGCCGCTCTTTTTCTCCGCGAAGGCAAAGGCGTCCAGGGCCATGCGCGCGCCGCGGTCGCCAATGGCGTGCAGTCCAATTTGAAAGCCATTGCTGGCCGCCTCCGCCGCTTTTTGGTTGAGCACGTCCTGCTCGTAGCGGGGAATCCCGGAGTTTTTGGCGTCATCGTCAAACGGCGCCAGCATGGCTGCCGTTCTCGATCCCAAAGACCCGTCCATAAAGCCCTTGAGCATGCTGGTGTGCAGCATGGAGTCGCCCGCAGCGTGGTGCGCGCGCATTTTGAGAAGTTGCCCAGCGGGAGCATCAAAAGGCAGCCACTCAGAAATCCGCAGCGTAAGCTTGCCTTCTTTTTCCATCTGCTCGTATGCCAGAAAGTCTTCCCAGTCAGAGTTGTCCTGTGCGGAGGTGATGCCCCAACGAGCCGCGTCTTCCAGCGCCAGTTCGGCAGCGCGCCGGCGCAGCGCTGGCGTAGGCTCGGGAATCTTGTCAGACGCTGCGCTCATTGCCGTCTCGCGCAGAATGCCCGTGGGCTCGCCTTTTTCGTCGCGATCAATCTTGCCGCCGTGGGGATCCGCCGTGGCCGAAGTAATGCCCGCTGCTTTCAGCGCCGCGGTGTTGACGACGGCAATATGCCCGTCCACGCGACGGAAGAACGCTGGATGATCGCCGGTGACAGCGTCAATGTCGGCGCGTGTGGGCGTCTGCTGGATATTCCACAGCGTGTGGTCCCAGCCGCGCCCCACCACCCATTCGCCCGCGCCGGCGGTCTTGGCCTGCGCGGCAATGCGCTCTTTCATCTCGTCCAGCGATTTGGTCCCCACCAGATCAACATTCAGCTTTTCAAATCCGCCCGAGCTCAGATGGACGTGCGCGTCATTGAATCCGGGCATGACGAAGTGGCCGCCAAGATCGATGACTTGCGTGTTGGGGCCTTTCAGCTTTTCGACCCCGCGGTTATCGCCCACGCCCACGATCCTGCCGCCGTAAACGGCGATGGCCTGGAAGTGCGTCTGCGTGGGTCCGACCCCAGACTTCTTGCTTTTTGACTTGATTGCCGTTGGGGACACCAAAACACCGCTCGGCGGCGTCTTTCCATCAGCAGAGACCAGCGGCACGAATACGGCGCCGGTGTAGATGTCGCCATTGATGAAGATGATGTCGGCTGCGGTCGGTTGCTGTGCGTCTGCAGTGTTGGTCATGGCGGTTCCCAAAGTGAGTGCGAACAACAGCACGAGGTAAGTTTTCATTCATGGACTCCGGTCAAAGCCAGCAAAGTAAGCAGGATTCGTTTCAATCCCAAATCACGGTTGGTACAGTCAAACCATTCGCGCAGAGTGTGCGCGCCGCCGCCGTCGCCTCCGGCGCCGATGGTGGTGGCTTCTTTGCCCAGCGCCAGCGGAACGTTGGCGTCAGTGGACGCCAGCCGCGGGATGGACTTGATGCCCAGATGGGCATCCACCGCGCGCACCACCTTCAAGATCCGCGCCGATTCCGGAAGCTCAGCTGCCGGCCGGTCGCCGATGGATTCAATCGTAAACCGCACCTTGGGCTCGCCGGCGCGAAAAGCCAGCGGGACCTCCGTCCAGACTTCGTTCATGCACTCGCGCAGGCGGTCTTCCAGCTTGTGCAACTCGCGCATGGAAGCCGAGCGCAGGTCCACGCGCGCCGTGGCGGTTTCCGGAATGGAGTTCACGGAAGTGCCGCCGTGCATCACGCCGATGTTGAACGTGGTCCGCGGCGCCTCCGGCACCGTGCCTTCGCTGAAGCGGGCCAGCGCCCGGGCCAGCAGCAGCAGCGGGTTGGGCACGCCAAAATCGCTCCAGGAGTGGCCGCCCGGACCGCGGAAGGTGATCTCAAAGCGGCGGCTGCCCAGCCCCTGGGTGACGTAGGTGTCCGTGCCCGCGCCGTCCACCACCAGCAGGGACTGTATGGAATCCTTCCACGG
>JBGPLR010000128.1:0-7830 GCA_041486545.1 Terriglobia bacterium | reverse complement strand
GAGATCGAAGGTGGTGATCGGTTTTCCCTGGCGCTGGAGCTGGATACGGCGCATGGATCCGCGCTTGGCGGGCCCGCCGGAAGCAAATAGCGCATTGACCAGCGTGCTCAGCGAACTGATGGTATAAACTCCCGGACGCCGCACCTGGCCCACCACAAATACCTGGATAGAGCGCAACTGGCCCATGGTCACGCTGAGCTCGAAATTCTTGAACATACTTCCGATGGCTGTCTGCAAGTAGTCATGGAGATGGTCGTAGCGCTGCCCGGCCACCGTCAGAGTGCCGACCTTGGGCAGGTAGATGGTTCCATTGCGGTCAACCACGGCCCGGCCGTTGATTTCAACTTGTCCCCAGGCGCGGATCAGGAGTTCGTCGCCGGGGCCAATCACGTATTCGGGGGTGACGGGGACGTGGTCCAGCGGCGCGAACGTCGAAGGCACGTTGCGGAAAAGGTCTTGCCCGAAAATCGGCAGACGGTAGCCGAGCGAGCCCGCGATCATCTCCTGGAACTCGATATCGGGTTCGGGAGACAGCGCTGCCAAGGCCGTTGGCTGCGAATACCGCGGTAAATTGCGATCTTCAGGAGACAGCTCCCTATCACGCTCGTGGCCATCGCCTTCCGGCGACAGATTGGTGATCTGGGGCGGGCGCGGCGGCAGTTGCACGCCGGGCAACTGCTGGGAGGGTGCGTCCTGAGATTGTCCGGAAGATGATTGCTGGGACTGGCTGGCGGCCATCTGCCCAGTAGCAGTAGCAAAGGTCATTAAACCAGCGCAGATTACCAATAATCTTCTAGTTTGCAAGATCGCTTCCTAAACATGAAAAAAATTGTCTAGCTATAATGCCGGCAACATGGCCGGCCCCGTTGATGGCAAAGTTGGAGAATACCAAAAATGGGTCATGCGAAGGAAATGATTTTCCCTGGCGCCACTTGCGGGTCTTGCAGGTGACTTAGATTGAGAGAGCAAGACCGATGATCTTCGTAATCCCAAACTACATAGTAGACGTTGGGCGCGGCGAGATTGCGCGCAAAAACCGATGCACTGCAGGCGCAGCGGACAGAGTGATAATCAGCGCAGGAGACTGTAGCGGAAAATGTAGCGGGTGTCCTTAAATATCGGGTTGTATTGCGGAGGGGTTCAAAACATCAAGTGGCTGAAAATGTTACCAGATACAACTCTCTCCAACCCCATCCCAATGCCCTCGACTCGATCCTAAGTCCGGTGCGTCTGCCAATTCCGCCACTTTCGCACGCGGCTGCTCACATTGTAAACGCGTCCGCTCCGGCAGCACCAAGGTCGGTTGCGGTGTGCCGTATCGAATGGACTACCGCGTCCCGCACCGCTTTATCTCCCCACCGTCTCTGACAGCAGAGCACTGCCGACAGGCAACTGCTACCGTAGTAAGTTTGTAGTTTTGTCACTATACTATTTTTAACCGCGATCCCCCCGCGTGATATCCCAAATAACCGTCAGATCTGGGGGACGACATGCAATTCTGTGTGACGCACGCGCACCGGATTTTGCTCGCTTTCGTTCTGCTTCTGGCCGGCGCACCGCTGCTGGCCGCTCAAACTCAAACTTTCGATATGGCATCATTCACGCCTCCTTCCGGATGGGCCACGGCCCAGGGAAGCACCAACATCACCTTTACGTTCATCGATCAGGCGGCCGGGTATTACGTGATGCTGGTTGTGTATAACAGCACGTCAAGCTCAGGCGACCCTGAGAAAGACTTTGCGTCCGAGTGGAAGAATGTGGTAGTGAGGACCTTCTCTGAGGTCAGCGCTCCCCCTTCCATGAGCAACCGCACCAAGCCTGGACTGGGATTCCGCGAAGGCAGCGCCAACGTCTCCAAGAACGGCAAGGCGTCCTACGTCAGGCTGATGGTCTTTCCTTCCGGGACGCGAATGTTTTCTGTGATGGCGGCGGCCAGCAATCAGCGCGCGCTTGAGGGAAAGCAGGCAGTGGTCAGGTCATTCCTTGAAAGCATGAAGATCGCCGCGCAACCTGCCGTGGCGGGCAAACCTCCGGGTGCGGCGGGTGGCAATAGTACATCGGGAACTGGGACGATCGGCGCAGGCGGCGCACCGCGCTCCACCACAGGCATCGTGGGCGTCTGGATGGGATTCAAAAACACTTATCCCAGCTTTGAACCAAGACCCCGGTGGTATGTCTACTTTGAGGATGGCACAGTGTTCGAGGACCTCCCGTTTCATGGCCTGGCCGGCTTCAACCGCGCAGCCAGCAAAGCTGATCGAAACGAGGGCGGCTCCTGGGCCACCTACACTGTCTCGGGAAATTCTGCGACGATCACCAAGGGTGGGAAGTATCCGGAAAAGATCGTGATCGAAGCGCCCGGCAAGATGAAGCTCGACGACCGCCCTCTCAATCGCTGCCGGTCAGTTGACGGCCTGCGCCTGCAGGGAGCGTGGACCTACTTCAGCAATCCCAACGACCCGTCACTCGATCGCATGCCCCGAGGCCAGGCCCCGATCTTCCATTTCACCAGCGACGGAAAGTTCGTCGACGACGGCGTGGTGGCGCTCTTTCTAACGGAAGGCAATCGCAGCACCGACTATGCCGGTTCGGGCGCCTATGAGATACGCGATTTCACCCTGATCCTCCGCTACTCTGACGGACGCATCAAGGCCTACGCTTTTACCGGAATTTGTCCGGGCGACCCGTTCACGAAAAACGATGCGATATTCATCGGGCGCACCGAGTTCTGGAAGAGAAACAAAAACTAACCACGGAGTCACGGAGAAGAAACAGAATCAGTACTTGGCATTGTCTTCAACGGGCAACTCAGTATCGACATTCCAGACACCCGCGGTATACAGGATTCCACGGAAGATCGTCTGGGCAAACGCCTGCCTGAGGCTTAGCGGGTCAGGTGGGTGTAAAAGTAAGTGCCCGCGATCACCACAATCAGCAGCGCCGAACACGTGCCCAAGATGCGCACCCAGGGATTGATCTTGTTCACTTTGGCGATCAACTCTTGCTGTTCTTTCTGCATGTGGTCTTCAGCACTGTCCAGAAAGAGCTGGTCGTCTTCATGCATGGTGAGCGTGCCGCGGTAAATCAGCAGAACGACCAGAATCGCCGTCAAACTGACCCAAAGGATAAGCATTCCTAGCATCATCTGACTCATCTGACACCATCCAGACTCAGTTTGGAAGCAGTCCCGCCTGACCCCGCGCCGTCACGGTCGCGGCAGTGAGGGTAGGTAGAACCTTCACTCAGTCGCAATTATAGACCTGCTTTTCCCCGGTCAAGGCAGGGATATTTTTCGTTGGCCAAGCCAGCCCGCTGCCTGCCGGCGCCAAGGGCCGCCAAAATATCCCACCTTAAGGCCAATGGAATCAGCGACCGAATCTGTACTATAATGGTCTGGTATTATTACAGTGCGTATTTCCAAGGAGACATCAATGGCCACCACATCCACACCCAACGTTGAGACCACCACCCCCAACGTGCCGGTCAACTTGACGCCGACGGCGGTTTCCAAAGTCAAGGAGATCATGACGCAGCAGACGCCCGTACCCGAAGGGCTGCGCATCGGCGTGGTGGGCGGCGGCTGCTCCGGCTTCTCTTATTCCATGTCCTTTGAGCATGCCCCCGGAATGATGGACAAGACCTACACTTTTGACGGGCTGAAGGTTTTTGTGGACGCAACCTCCGCCATGTACCTGAACGGCTGCACGGTGGACTACGTTGAGACCCTGGAAGCTGCCGGCTTCAAGTTTGAAAACCCCAACGTGAAAAGTACCTGCGGATGCGGTTCTTCGTTCAACGTCTAAAAGATCAAGTTTTCTTCAGTAAGAGCCTCGCCGGATCGGCGGGGCTTTTCTGTTGCATGGGTCTTATTTCGGAGGAGTCGGCTGGGGTGCGGAAGGCGCGGTTCCCGGGCTGCTCGAGGGCAGGGTTGAAGCCCCGGCGCCGCTGGGCTCGGCCACGGTAATGCCATCGCCGCCCGACTGTTCCAGGCGCGGATCGTAAACAATCAGCCACTCGTTGTAATGGGTCTTCTCGTTAAAAGACTTGATGCCTTCGCCCTTGCTGTTGCTGGCCACGCCAATGATGGGCGGGCCTCCCAGTGTTGGCCCGCTGCCGATCGGGCTGGTCTTCAGCGTTCCCGTGCCTCCATCGCCGCCTTCTTTGCCCTTAGGGTTGATGCCTCCAGGGGGTGGGCTCTGAGTCAAGGTATTCGACATATTGGGATTGGGGGCCGGGATTTTGACTTGTGCTTCACCCAGCCGCACCATGTGCCATTCCTCTTCACCGGTGATGGGGTCTTTGTATTTCTTGCGCAAAAAACGTAGGTTGTTGGTCTTCAACAACTGGTCCACCGAACTCGGATAGACTCCCTGCTTGTGGAAGAACCGCTTGATGGCCCGGGCGTAGTCTTTGCCGCGATAGACCAGCTCCTCTTCCCGGTCGCGCTTGATCTGCTGGACAATGCTGGTGATCTGCATGCTCATGGCGATGATCATCACCGTGATCAGCAGCATCACGGAGACCAGCACGTAACCTTTTTCGCCGGCTTGAGACTTCCTGGCTTTCATCGGCAACTTCCTGCGTGCAGCGCGCCCGCTGGGACCCTGGATTTATCGGGGCGTCAGTTGGATTTGCTGCTTGTTGTTGGTCAATAGGTCTTCGATGACCACATAGGTATTGGCAATCTGGACCACGCGGTAACGGCGGTCAACAATATCTCCCTGTTTGGCGACGAAGACCGTGGCCGCGGGGCCCTCGCCTTCAGAGAGGAACACTTTCTTGGGCTCGCCCGGCTTGTTTTCCGAGCCGAAGAACTTGAGCGGAATCGGCGGGATGGGCGTTGGCGTCGGCACAAACGGCGTGGAGGTTGCCACGACAACCGATTGAGACGGAGTCGGAAGCGCCTCGGCTTCCATGATAAAAATGTTGCGTCCTCCAGCCTCGTACTTTACCTTGCGGCTGTTTTCCAAAACATCCAGCCGTAATGTGGGATCCAGATCGCTCTGCGTCATCGGTTGCGTGCCGGATTTGCCCTGCGGGCGCGCACCTTGCGCCGGCGCTGGCGCCGCAGCACTGGCGCCGCTCCCCGAATAGCGAGCAACGGTGTAGATGACCAGCGGAATGGCCACGGCCAGCAAGCAGGCCATGATCACCAGTTCCTTTTTGTTCTCGGCTCCAATCTTCACTCGTTAGTTCCTCGGTTAAGCGTTCGGGCTCCCTACGCCGTTTCTTTCAAGAATGTTTCAAACTTGATCGACAAGGACACCCCGCCGCCTTCATGGCCCGTACTGCTGAGGGATATCTGGTCAATGATAAACAACAGGTCGCTCTGTTCCAGAGCATTGATAAAGCGCGCAACCTTGGCGTAGTCGCCCACCACCGTGGTATCGATGCTGATCCGCTGCACGTCGGCCAAATCGCCTTTTTCCGGCTTGATGTTGGCGTAGTGGATGGACTGCGTGGTGACCCCGGTTTCCCGTGTGAGCTTGTCTAACTGCAGCGAAATCTGCGACGAGTGCCGCGGCACCTTTTGCTGGTACAGCGAAGCGATGTTGTTCTTCGTCTGGCCCAGCTTTCCACTAATGTCGTCCAGAGGACCCACTTCACGGTTCAATGCACGGGCTTGCTCTTGCAGGCTCGCTCGTTGGCTTTCCAGAGCTGATGCGCTGGATCCCGGCCAAAACAGGTAAGCCAGAAGCGCAATGTCCACCACTCCCATGATGATCAGGGCGATGATGAACCGCTGCTTGGAGCGCGACAGGTTCCTCATTTTACAAGCCCTCCTTGGCGGGGGCCTTCGCCCGCGCGCCGCCGGCTGGCGTGTAGAGCGCTTCAATGCCAAACCGGATGATGGGCAACCCGCCCGGACGGGAATCTTTCTGCTTGTTTTCCTCGGTGATGTGCGCCAGGCGGAAGCGTTCCGAGCCTTCCAATTTCTGCACCAGCAGCACCGCGTCCGCGTGCTTTTCGCCTTCAATCACCAGCGACAGTTTCATGTGATGGTCAAGCGTGATTTCGGGATGGACCGAGGAAACGTAGGCCCGCTTGGGCATGATCTTCTGCAGATCGTTCAAGAGCTGGGTCCAGGAGAACTGCCGGCGCAGCAGCTGGGTGTTCCAGAAGTTCTTTTGCTGCGTGACGTCAATGTTCTCGGGCAGGCTCTCGATACGCGCCGCTTCTGAACGCAACTTCTCCAGTCTGGCAATCGCCTGCTTCTGGTCGGCGATCTTGATTGCCAAATCGGCTGATTTGGCATGGTTGTGCCAGGCGAGAATGACCAAGAGAAGCGTCAAGACACCAGTCGCGCCCAGGGCCGTGCCCCAGCGCACAAAAAACTGCTGGACATCCTCAAACTTCTGCGAAGCGAGATTGATGTTTAGATGCATTATCCGAGCAGCGCCCCCACAATGCCGGCCATGAGGGATGGCTGCACCGTCTCACCGCTGATGTTCTGTTCCGACGAAAGCTGCGGAGCCAGTTCATGGACCTTGGCGCGCGTTTGCTGCTCCAGCAGCGGCGCGATTTCAGAAACAGGAACAATGCCCCCCACATAAATCTCTTCGATGTGAGCGGCAAAGGTATCTTCAAAAAAAACAATGGACGGCAGCGCGGCTTCCGCCAGTTCGCCCGCGGTGACTGCGGCGCCACGGGGATTTTCCAGCGTGCGCACCAGACGAAGCTCCTGGCGCTCTGCGGCGAGAATGGTGATGCTCAAGGGGTCCACTTTGAGCACGAGGGTGGGCTTGTCACCCGGCACCAGTCCCAGCGCCGCCAGCGAAGACGGCACCACCACGCCCGGAGTATATCCCGCGTCGCGGAAGGCGGCCTCATATTCTTCCATGATGCTCCGCGGAGAAACTGCCGCCACCGCCTGGACGCTTCCGTTGCTACGCCGCACTTCGTAGGAAAGCGCTGCCTGGTCCACGTCAAACGGCAAAGATTTTTTGATGCGAAAACGGATGACCGGATCGGTTTCCTGCGCGCCGGAGGGCAGAGAATCGAAATCCAGCAGGAGCACGCGCACCGCGGCATCCGGCAAAATTACGATCAGGTCGCGCGACTTGCCGGCCACTGAGGCCAGGCCGCTGCTGATGGCGGCGCGCAGCGCTTCGCCATCCAGGACATTGGGGCCGTTGAGTCCCGGCGCCACCACCCCGGGGTTCAGCTTGCGCGAGGTAAACGCGTCCAGGCGCTGCATGTGGTCTGAAGCGCGCGCCGCGATCACCCTGTCCAGGGTGATCTCACAGGCCAGGCGCGGGCGCTTTGCGGTTTGGTTCAGGATTGACATGCTTAACGAGTGGTCTCAATAAACGTGACCTTGTTGATCTCCTTAAAACTGGTGATGCCGGCCTTGACCTTCGCCAGGGCCGATTCGCGGAGGAAACGCATGCCCTCATCGTGCGCCGCCCGGCGAATTTCCGACGACGGTCGCTTCTCCAAAATCAGTTCGCGCACGCGGTCCGACAAGTCCAGCAGTTCATGGATGGCGGTGCGTCCGTGGTAGCCGGTCCCCGCGCACTCGATGCATCCGGCCCCTTCGTAGAACTGGACGTCGCGCCATTCTTTCGGATTCAACCCGTTGTTGTCTAGTTCCTGATCAGAGTACCGCGCCGGGGCCTTGCAATGCGGGCAGATGATGCGCACCAGGCGCTGGGCCAGAACGCAGTTCAGGGCGGAAACAAAGTTGTAGGGCTCCACACCCATATTCAGGAAGCGGCCCAGCACGTCCACCACGTTGTTGGCGTGGACCGTGGTGAATACCAGGTGGCCGGTCAGCGCGGACTGGATGGCGATCTGTGCGGTTTCGGCGTCGCGGATTTCGCCCACCAT
>JBGPLR010000127.1:0-7848 GCA_041486545.1 Terriglobia bacterium | reverse complement strand
GGCCACGTTGCGATTGTGCTTGGCATTCATGTCGCTCAGCAGCGCTTCCACCAGTTTCGGGACGTCTTCTTTGTGCTCGCGCAGCGGCGGCATGTGGATGGTGAAGACGTTTAAGCGATAGTAAAGGTCGCCGCGCAGTTCGCCCCGGGCCACAGCCTCCTCGGGTACCTTGTTGGTGGCGGCGAGCACGCGGACGTCCACCGGAGTTTCCACCTTGCTGCCCAGGCGGCGCAGTTTGCGCTCTTCCAGCACGCGCAGCAGCTTGGCCTGCGTGGCCGCCGGCATTTCACCGATTTCATCCAGCAACAGCGTTCCTTCTTCGGCCAGTTCAAAACATCCGGCGCGGCGTTCCACCGCTCCGGTGAACGCGCCTTTCTCGTGGCCAAAGATCTCGCTTTCAATCAGCGTTTCCGGAATAGCGGAACAATTGATGGCCACAAACGGCTTGTTCTTGCGCGGGCTAAGGTCGTGGATGGCCCGCGCCACCATTTCTTTCCCGGTACCGCTTTCCCCGGTGATCAGCACGGACGCCGTGCTGGGAGCCACCATCTCCACCATGCGGAAGATTTCCTGCATGGCCTTGGACGAGCCGACCATATTCCCGAAGACCCCGGTGTCCCGCAGCTTGCGGCGCGTGGCTTCCAGTTCCATGGTGGTGCCGCGCTGGCGCGCGGCGTTTTGCAGGATCTGCTTCAGCCGCGAGGGCTCCACCGGCTTTTGAATGAAGTCATACGCGCCGGCTTTCATGGCATCCACGGCGATATCAATACTGCCTTGCGCGGTGAGCAGGACCACGGCGATTTGCTGCGTCTGCTCCGCCAGGCGCTGCAAGAGTTCAATGCCGTTCATGCGCGGCATCTTGTAGTCGGTGACCACGATCGCTGGCGACCACGCAGCCACTTTCTCCAGGCCTTCCAGTCCGTCTTTGGCCGTGTCGGTGCGGTAGCCCCAGGCTGAAATCAATTCCGCCAGCCCGGTCCGCTCGTTTTCTTCGTCCTCCACCACCAGGACTTTTTCCTGAGTACTCAAAGATTCCCCTTTTTAGAAAGGTTACACCAGTCCGGCGCTTTCCGGGCAGCGTAGAGACGCTTTCGCCCGCCGCCACACAGCGCCTAGGCAACCATAACTTCGCGCAAATTTTCCCGCAAAAAGCCGCTATCTGACAGGGTAGACTCTTTTTGGCGAATCTGCATCCTTGTAGAGACCACCGACCCGGTTGCTTGAGTTCCGGGATTTTCGCAGGAGAACCAATATATGAAGATGAAAAGTCATTGGATGGTTGCCGCGGGCGCGGGGTTGATTGCCGCCAGCGCTTGGGCGCCGGTGGCGAACGGTCTTGCCACTGGGAACGCCCCCGCCCTTTCGGCGCCGGCAGGCGCCAGCCAGAATGCGCCCGGAGCTTCCGCCGGGTTGAGCAACGGGACCGTTCTGCTGATACAACTTTCCAAGTCCGTGGACACAAAAAACGCCAAAGCCGGCGACGAGGTGACTGCGAAACTGGCTTTTGATGTGAAGGCCGACGGCAAAGTAGTCCTGCACCAAGGCACAAAGCTGATCGGACATGTAACCCAGGTCCAGGCCCATACCAAGGAAAAGCCAGGATCCACGTTGAACATGGTCTTTGAAAAAGCCGTCGGCAAAGGCGGCGTTGAAACGGTCCTGAACGCCAACATTCAGGCCGTAGGGGCACCGCCTCTGCCCGCGATGTCATCCAACATCAATCCGGATCTTGGCGTGCCAACATCCATGGGAAGCCAGGGCAGCAGGGCCAACACTGCGCCGCCGGGCGGGATGGGATCGGCGTCCAGCGGACCCATGAGCAGACCGGCTGGCGGCGTGACCGACGGAGCGGGCAACACAGGTGTTTCCGCCAACGGCGTCCTCACCCCTTCGAGCAAAGGCGTTTTGGGCATTCCCGATGTCAGCCTGGCCGCCCCAGCGGACGCGAGCCAGCCGCCCGTACTCCAATCCGCCGGCCACAACATTAAGCTGGAGAGCGGAACACAGATTCTTCTTATGGTGAACGCCAAATAGCACGTTGAGGATTCTTCCCTTGGCGGCCGGGCGCAAGGCCTTGGCCGCTTTTTGCTCTCCCCCTGTCCCAATGGAAGCCCGGAGACGTAACTTTCGCCATCCCTCCCAGGGCCAGCCGATACCACGAATCACGCAATCCTTAATTTTTAGGGTTTATCTTGGCAACCGGATGATGCACAATGTTGCACTAAAGTGTAGTGACATATCCGGGTGCCGCTTGCTGGTGGGGTGCGATATGAGAAACTGCGCGATTGTTATCGTCATTGTCTTGGTCTTCACTGCGGGCACAATCTGCCCGAAGATGACTCCTTCCGCGTCAGCCCAAAGTTCGGTGACGCCGGCAACGGCAAAGCCTGCTGTTGTACCCAGCATCGTCCTGCCGCCGGGCATTCACTTGGTGGCGGAGTTTGATGACACTCTCAATGCCAAAAAGCTGAAGCCCGGGAGCAAAGTAAAAGGGACTCTTACGCAAGACTTGATTCTTAAGGGCAAGATCGTGGCGCCGGCGGACTCCAGGCTGATCGGTCACGTCACCGAAGCCAAAGGTGCTACGGATGCAGATCCCTCATCACGCCTGGGAATTGTTTTTGACAAGATTCTGCTCAAGCACCACCAGGAGGTGGATTTTGTCGGAGTCGTGCAAGCCATAGCGCCGCCCTCCCTTAGAAGGTCGAAAGTGGATGAGCCCAGCCAGATGCTGCCTCCCTCGCTGATGGGCGGCGGTGGTAACGCTCAATCAAACAGCACCATTACTCCTCCCGGCGGAGCTCGCGGCGCCAACAACAACAACCGGACGACCTCTTCAGGGAATACTGGAGCTTCTTCCATGGCGTCCATGCCGGTGTCCGCACCGGTTAGGGTTAAGAGCAATCCTGGCAGCAGCCCCGGAGATGCGGTAGCGACCGTGGAAGTGGGCGACGGGGCGAAACCGATCAGCGCTGGTTTGCCGCAAGGCGTTGTCGGGCTGCCGGGTTTAGCGCTCAGCGCCGGGCCTTCAGCCCAAACGCCGGGGCCGGTGATTCTATCCAAATCAGGCAGTGTGAAGCTGGAGTTCGGCACGCAGGTCCTGCTTAAAGTAAGCGGACCTCCGCCGCAACAGGCCCAGGTCCACTAGCCGGCGGATGCTGATCAGTAAACCCTTCCTTTGACCAATCCCGTTGGCCTTGGGTAACTTGCTGGCAGAAAATGGCCGTGGCAATCTGCCAATAAGCCATAATTGTGGAGAAGTTTGCCTAGACCAATGCGACCCATACGTTCTGGAATTTTCTGCAGCATCATTCTGTTGAGCTGGCTTTGGCTCGCCGCCCCGGCGTCCGGCCAGTCATGGCTGCCGCTGGGTCCGGACGGAGGCACGGTCCGCAGTCTGGCCTTTGATCCCAGGAATCCCGAGCACATCTTTCTCGGCACCAGCGCCGGCCGGTTGTATCTCTCGGTGGACAACGGAGCCAGTTGGTCGCGCTACGCCCATTTGGGCAGCGCATCGGAAATGGTGCTGGACCACATCATCATTGATCCTGCGAATCCCAGAAATATCTACGTGGCCGCCTGGAACGCGCAGTCGCCCAACAGTGACGGCGACGTTTTTCGCAGCAAAGACGGCGGCAAGACCTGGGACCTTGTCGCGGACCTGCACGGCAAATCCATTCGCGCGCTGGCCATGGCCGCGTCCGACCCCAAAATCCTGGTGGCCGGAGCGCTCGACGGAATCTTCCGCAGCCGCGATGGCGGCGATAACTGGACGCGCATCTCGCCCGAGCACCATGCCGAAATCAAGAACGTCGAATCGGTGGCCGTTGATCCCGCCAATCCTGACATTATTTATGCCGGAACCTGGCATCTTCCCTGGAAGACTGACGATGGCGGCAAGACCTGGCACAGCATCAAGAAAGGCGTGATTGACGATTCTGACGTGTTCTCGATTGTGATTGATTCGCAGAACCCGGCCAGTCTTTACGTCAGCGCGTGCTCAGGGATTTATCGCAGCGAGTCAGCCGGCGAATTGTTTCGCAAGATCCAGGGGATTCCTTATTCCGCGCGGCGCACGCGCATGTTGCAAATGGACCCCACGGACCACAAGATTGTTTATGCCGGGACTACGGAAGGTTTATGGAAGACCACTGACGGTGGAGCCACATGGAAGCGCACCACCGGCGCCAACCTGGTGATCAATGACGTGATGGTGGATCCGCGGCGTCCCGCGCACGTGCTCCTGGCCACCGACCGCAGCGGCGTGCTCTCCAGCGACGATGGCGGCTTTACTTTCACCGCCGTCAATCGCGGGTTTACTCATCGCCAGGTGGCGGCGTTGCTGGTGGACCGCCGCGACAAAGCGGTCCTCTACGCCGGCCTGTTGAATGACAAGGAATATGGCGGCGTTTTCCTTTCGCGCGATGGTGGCCAAACCTGGAGCCAGATCAGCGACGGACTGGATGGCCGCGACGTTCTGGTGCTGCGCCAGGCCACGGACAATTCTCTGGTCGCCGGCACGGACCGTGGGATTTTCCAGTTTACGAGCGACAACAAGCGATGGGTCTCTCGCAATACGGTGGTGGAAGAGAAGACCGAAGTTGAAAAAGGAAACGCGGTGAAGCCGCGCGCCAAGCAGCCGGCGCCCGCTGGTACAAAGACACCTGCGGTGACCAAAACGGTCATGAGCGAGCTCAATGCGCGCGTCCCCGGCCTGGAATTGGCGGGACAGAAATGGTACGCCACAACTTCCACCGGGTTGCTGATGAGCCAGGATTCGGGACAAACCTGGCGCAAGCCGGAACTTGCTGTGAAGGGCCTGCACAGTTTGGCTGTCGCCGACCGCATGGTGGTGGCAGCGAGCCGTAATGCGGTGGCCGTCTCCGTCAATGGCGGTGAAAGCTGGCTCACTCCCAAACCGCTGGAGGCGGACTTTGTTATCAACTCCGTCTCTCTGGATTCCACTGGCAACATCTGGCTGGCTGCGCGCGAAGGCGTGTTCCGCAGCAGCGACCTGGGCGATACTTGGAAACGCATCACATCCCTGCGCCTTTCCAACGTAGTGAACGTTCAATTTGACGAGGAGAACCAGCGCATCCTGGCCACGGGAGCGGCTTCTTCCAACGTGTTCTCCAGCTCGGACAACGGACGCGCCTGGGAGCCGATCAACTCCGGCTGGCTGCTGCGCACGGTGCGTTCCGCCGGCGCCAGATTGTTGGGGACCACCCCGTTCGATGGCGTGATCATCCAGCCGGAACCTCCGGCGAATGCTCAGCCGGTGGCGGCCACCGGAGGGCGGTGATTCCTGTCGCTACGCTCCAACCCGCTTGTCGCTTGCGTTTGCTCTAGGATTGATTAGTGCTTGATCGCAACGCGTTTCCCATCGCGTTTCCTGATCTTGCCTTTAACCATTGATGCCAGCCCGTTGCCCCAGCAAACAATCCGAACCTTCGCTACTTTAATACCGTCAAATCGGTAAAAACTACACCATAGTGGTGCCGCCAGGCAACGTAAACAACTGAAAATAAAAGGCTTGTCCTGGCAACAGTCTTGCATATATCTAGGCTGGCAGTTCCCCCGCTGCCGGGAGTTAAGGCCATGAAAGGCTCGTGTATTACCAAATTCGTGCTGTTTGTGCTGCTGGCCAGTTTGGCGATTGCCGGCTGCAAAGGCGTTGAGGCGCACCAGCCCGCCGTGGGGGACACGGCGGGGTTGCAGCAATTGCCCTTCACCGGAACTAAGCCGCTGGTGGTCCCGGCAAATTCCACAATCTATGTTCGCTTGCAGGAACCTATTTCCAGCGCCACCGCGCGCGAAGGCCAAATCTTTAGCGCCGTGCTGGACCAGCCGCTGGTGGTGGACAGTCAGACCATTGCGCCGGAGGGTTCGGCGGTGACCGGGACGGTGCTGGCGGTGCGCGAATCAGGACGCCTGCACAGCGCCGGCTACCTGCGCCTTACGCTCGCGACTATTACTTTGAACGGCAAGCCAACACCGCTGCAGACCAACAGCGTGTTCATGGGTGGCGACCGCAAACACAACATCGCCATCGTGAGCAGCGGCAAGGGCGGGGTTCGTTTGCTCGACGTGCTGGCCGGCGGCAAGGGCGTGACCGTCAGCAAAGCGGACGGGGCTTCAGGAAGCGGCGGCAAGAAGCAGGTAGGTTTTGCGGCGGACGATCGCCTGGGCTTCAGGCTGACCCAGCCGTTGAATGTGAGCTAGGGTCTACGTGTTGTTCGTTGCCAACTTACTTTGCGGCGGAAGCTGCTGCTGTCTTCGCTGCGGTGGATTTTGGCGCGGCCTTCACCGGCGCCTGCAGTGACGCTCGCAGCGCCCGGTTTCTTTCCCGCTTTTTCGCTTGCGTCCGATTACGTGAGTTCTCCCGTGCGTTGAGCTTTGGCATTTGCAGGACTCCATTCTGTCTCATCTTTGATCCTACCCTGTTGTCGCCGCGCGTGCCGGTAATTCGCGAGAACTCGCTGCCCCAGCGGCAGTTCATATTGGGGGTGCTCTCCCCAAGTCGCGTGTGCTACCCTCTTCCGCGTGCGCGACGGGTTCCAAGATGACAAATGCTTGGGAGTGTTGCTGACAATTGCAGACTGGAAGGCTGGGTCACTTAGGCTGTTTGCAGCCTAATGTCAGCGGGTAAATGCCGTGTAAGGCGAACACCTTATTTGAAGTGGTTGCCAAAGCACTGTAAACTCTGGGCGATGAGCGCCAGCTACGCCAAATCGCTGTTTTTCGTACTGATTGTGCTGGTGGCGTTCTTGTTCTTTTTCCCTTCGTCCGATGGCGGCTTCCAGTCCAGGAGCGGCCCCACCACTCCGGTCAACAGCTTGCGTATCGTCCTGGCCGGTCTCTTTCTTTTGCTCGCCGCCGGAAGGATTGCGGCTTCTTGTCTCCGGCCCAGTCATTTGGTCCTGGTAGAGTTGTTCTCGTCCCTGTTTCGTCCCCCTGACGCCGTGACCAGCGGCATCTCGCTCCGCTGCTGATTTCTTTCTCCTTGTGGTCCACGCCGGCGCGCTCCTGCGCCGGGATCTGACCTTTTTTCTTTCGCGAACTGTTTTTCGCGAAAAAGGAGAATTCCACCGTGTCAAACAACGGTCATGTGAATGGGAAGTCCAGAAAGTCCGTGCCTGCCTGGAAAATCATTGGGCGGCAAAAGAATTTGCTGTTGATTCAGGTCGAGGGCAAGCTCGTCCGTATCTCGGGGCAGCGTCTTCGCTTAAGAGGCAAGCCGCGTTGCCATGTGCCGCCTGACTGCGATCCCACGATGTGGTAGCCAGCGGCCACCGGAACCGCCGCCTTACTCTGACGTAAAGTAATCCACCGCTACGGGGCTTTCAAACAGCGAGTAGTCGCGGGTGACCACGGTGATGCCGGATTCGGTGACCACGTAGTTGCGTGCGTCTTCTTCAGGGTCAAAGCCGATGATGGTGCCTTCCGGGATGTGGACGTCGCGGTCCAGGATGGCGCGGCGGATGCGGCAGTGGCGGCCGATGTTGACGTGGGAAAAGATGATGCTGGCGTCCACTTCGGAGAACGAGTTCACGCGAACGTCCGGCGAGAGCACGCTGTTCTTGACCGAGCCGCCGGAGAGGATGCAGCCCGGGCAAACAATGGAGTCAATGGCCATGCCGGTGCGTCCGGGTTCGCCGAAGACGAACTTGGCAGGAGGATATTGCCGCTGGTGCGTGCGGATGGGCCATTCTTTGTCATAGAGATTAAAGACCGGCGAGACGGCCACCAGGTCCATGTTGGCTTCGTAATAGGCTTCCAGGGTGCCGACGTCGCGCCAGTAGAGAGCTTCTTTGCGGTTTTCGTCAATAAAGTTGAAAGAGTACAGCT
>JBGPLR010000126.1:0-7890 GCA_041486545.1 Terriglobia bacterium | reverse complement strand
GTGTCTTTGGGCTATGTCACCAGTTTGGATTACGCCGACCCGCGCACCGATCCGCAGCGCGTGCTGCAAGAGTGGAAGAAGCATCCGCTGATCGCGCACCTGCTGGAAGGCGGAAAGATGATCCGCTACGGCGCCAAGTCCATGCCGTATGGCGGATGGTTCTCCATGCCGCCGCTGGCCGGCGATGGCTGGATGATTGTGGGTGACTCCGCCGGGTTCCTCAATTCGCAGCGGCTGAAAGGCATTCACCTGGCGATCAAGAGCGGCATGCTCGCGGCGGAGACGGCGTTCGCGGCGCTCGTGGCCAATAAGTTCGACTCTGAAAAGCTGCAGGAATATAAGTTCTCAGTGGATGCCAGTTGGATCAAGGACGAGCTGTGGGAAGTCCGCAACTTCCACCAGGGATTTGAGAATGGCCTGGTCTCCGGGCTGATGCATACGGCGCTGCAGCAGATGACCGGCGGACGCGGCCTGCATCGCGTTTACCCGGCGCACGCGGGACACACACGAATGCAGCACCTGGACCAGCTGCCGGAAGACGGCGGCAACCGCGCGCAGCTTCTGGGCAAGGCCAAAGGCGACGGTAAGCTCACATTCGACAAACTTACCGACCTCTACCACTCCGGCACCAAGCACGAAGAAGACCAGCCGTCGCACCTGGTGATTGCCGATACCAACATCTGCAACACCAAGTGCGTGACGGAGTTCGGCAACCCGTGCCAGAATTTCTGTCCGGCGAATGTTTACGAAATGGAAGAAGCCACGGGCAGTGACGCTGCTAAAGACGCGGCGAAAGACGCGGCGAAAAACGTACCCCAGGGCAAGCGCATCCACCTGAACCCGTCGAATTGCGTGCACTGCAAGACCTGCGACATCGCCGATCCCTACGAGATCATCACATGGGTGCCGCCGGAGGGCGGCGGCGGGCCGAATTACGATGGGATGTGACGATGATGGAACATCCGGTTCTGAGCGTGGACTCCTGATTACATCAGTTACCATGTGAGCGATGAACATGTTCGCGAAAGGCATCGGTTCTCTCGCCTGTCTGATCTGCGTGGGTGGCATCCCGTACCCCGCTCAGATTTCGCCCGGTACCCCAAAGCCACAGTCTCGTCTGATGAAGGTCTTCTCTGAGGCTATGCCCGCGCTTCGCCAGAAGACGTCTGTGCCGATCCGTATTCCCACAGAGGTTCCGGGCCTAGATGCAGAAAATAATCTTTACGCGATCGTCAAATCTGCGAACGAGACTGGCTATACCGTGGTACTGGGTGCCACTCCTGACTGCGGAGGACAGCACGTTTGCTCATACGGGACTTTGATCGGAACCACGCGGCCGTTTAATGAGATCGACGACTATGGATTTACGCATCGTCACAGAACGCGAGTGAAGCTCTGGAAAGGAATCAGCGGCTATTTCTATGACTCTGTTTGTGGGGCGTATTGCAGTGATTCGTTGATTGTATGGACCGAGGGCAAGTATAGCTACATCATTGGCTTAAAAGCCGAGAGGCAGTCAAACATGATCAAGATTGCGAACTCGGCTATTCGGGCCGGCGCGGATCGATGGAAATAGCCGGATTGTTTTTTGGGTTGTGTAGCGGTACACATAGCTGAACGAAATATCGCCATTACACCAGCGACAGGGCAACTGGGTTTTTCCTGATAAAAGAACGCTCCTTCAATCTCTGATGGATCTCCGCCTGCTCACCGAACACGATGCTGAAGCCTGGTGGCGCCTTCGCCGGCTGGCGCTGGAGACCGATCCGCAATCGTTCGTGGAGTCCGTTGCGGACCACGAAAAGACTTCGGTGGAAGAGACGCGGGAGAAGTTTCGCCGCGGCGGGCCGGAGAACTTTATCGTCGGCGTGTTTGAAGACGGCCGGTTGGCCGGGATGGCCGGGTTCTATCGCGACCAGCATGCGCATTTGAAACACAAAGCCACCATATGGGGCGTCTATGTGCGACGGGAGTCGCGGGGCAAGGGCGCGGCCAAAGCGCTGATCGCGGACATCATCGGCCGAGCGCGCAGCATCCCCGGCGTGGAGCAGATTCTGCTGGTGGTCTCGGCCAACCAGGCGCCGGCGCGGCGCGTGTATGAATCTATGGGCTTTAGGCAATACGGCACGGAGCCCAGATCGCTCAAAGTTGGCGGCGACTATATAGATGATGAGCTGATGGTGCTGTATTTGTAGGCCGCCCAAGAAACCCTTCAATTTGCTTCGTCAATTTAGCTCCCTAGGTCTATACTGTGGGCGAAGGTTTCGACCGCACGTCAGGCCTCAGGGAATACCCGGCCGGTGTGGCGGCTTCTTGCAGCTTTGCAAGGACGAGGGTCCCGCTGGAAACGGCTGGGCCTCCCGTAATTAAGTTCCCAGATTGCGCAAAAGCGGCGCGATCCGGGAGCCCTGGAAAGGAACCGAAAACGCCGCAGGCGTATTCCCTTCCCTTCTTTGTATTCCTTGCAAAATTGAAAAACACAGGAGCTAAAGCCCTCAGATATTTGTAGGCGATTGCGGCGCGGCTGAAGCCATGCCCTGATACTTGTCTCGCATGCGGATAGATTTCTGCAAATGCGACGGAGTGCTGATAAGAAACGAGCTTATGCGTCTTCAGGACAAACACGGGCGGTATATCACGGACTTGCGGGTGAGCATCACCGACCGCTGCAACTACCGCTGCGTTTACTGCCGCACCGGCAACCAGGGCGCGCAGTATTCCGAACTTCCCTTCAACGACTACCTGCGCATGGTGCGCATTCTGGTGGGGATGGGAATTGAGAAAGTCCGCTTGACCGGGGGCGAACCGCTGCTGCGCAACGGGCTGGTGGGATTTGTCCGCGACGTGGCCAAATTGCGCACGCTGGACGGGCATCAGCCGGACATCGCCATCACCACCAACGGGCATCTGCTGACGGACCTGGTGCGGCCGCTCAAGGAAGCCGGGCTTTCCCGCGCCACCATCAGCATGGACGCCGTGGACCGGGAAAAATTCGCGCGCATCACGCGCGTTCCCAACGGTTACGACAACGTGCTGGCTGGAATCCGCGCCGCGAAAAAAGCCGGACTGGAGCCGGTGAAAGTAAATTGCGTGCTGCTGCGCGGATTCAATGAAGACCAGATCGTGGAGTTCGCCAAGTTCTCCCGCGACGAAGGCGTGGTGGTGCGCTTCATTGAATTCATGCCACTGGAAGAAGACCGCGTGTGGTCGCCGAACATAGTTGTCACCATGGACGAGATCCTGCAGAAGCTCAACGAGTTCCGTCCAGTGCGGCAATTGCCCAACACTCCCAGCGAGACGGCGCGGCGCTATACCTTCGACGACGGACGCGGCGAGATCGGGATCATCGCGCCGGTATCGCATCCCTTCTGCGGACATTGCTCGCGAATCCGCCTGACATCGGACGGCAAGCTGCGCACCTGCTTGTTTTCCCTTCTCGACCACGACATGGCGGGACGCATGCACGGCGGCGCCAGTGACAGTGATTTAACTGATTACGTTCGTTCAGTGGTCGAGCAGAAAGAAGCGCGCCATCATATTGGCGAGCCTGGATTTATCAAACCTTCGCGCAGCATGGTGCACATTGGCGGCTAGTTTTTGATTGCAAACCAGTAACTAGTATGCCTACAATCGCCGCAAGTCCCTCCTCCCCGGCGGCGCGAACCTACGGCAGCAACAGTACCTAACGCGCCTAAAACTCGCCGAAAACGGGATAATAATTCCAGCGGGCGCCGCGGCCGCAGTACCAGCTGCGCGCGCCGAGGAAAGCATGACGCTTGCGGTAGAAGTTGCCGGCAAAACCGATACGGGATGCGTCCGTCAGAACAACGAAGACAACTTCGGGTTTGACTCGCGCTACGGCATCTTTGTGGTTTGCGACGGCATGGGCGGGCAGGCCGCGGGCGAAGTCGCCAGCAAGATGGGCGTGGACGTTCTGCTGAAATATTTCCGCGAAGTAGCGCCTTCCGCCAGCCCGAAGACCGCCGCCATCACAACTTTTGCGGAAACAGACGACGAGGATTTCAAACCGCAATCCGCGGAGACTTCAGCGATCGACACCTCAGCTTCCGGCGCAGGCGCTTTGGCGCGGGCCATCTACCTGGCCAACCGCACCATCTACGCCGCGGGACGAGACGGCAACGGGCGCACCGGCATGGGCTCAACCATTGTGGCGGCGGTGGTGCGCGGACACTCGCTGGCGATTGGCCACGTGGGCGACAGCCGCATTTACATGATCCGCCATGGCGACATTCAGCAGCTGACGCAGGACCACTCGCTGGTGATGGAGCAAGTGCGCCTGGGTTACATCACGCGCGAGCAGGCGAAGAAGTCGGAATTGCAGAACGTGATCCTGCGCGCGCTGGGCTCGGAAGAGGACGTGCAGCCGGACATTGACGAACTGGTGGCAGTCCCGGGCGACCTGATCCTGATGACGTCTGACGGGCTGACGCGGCACGTGCAGGACGAGGAGATTCTGGCAATCGTCAAGAACTCGGCTTTGTTGACTCAGGCCTGCAACGCGCTGGTCCAGTTGGCCAAAGAACGCGGCGGCGACGACAACATTACGTGCCTGCTCCTGCGGATTGTGGAGCGGCCATGGTTCAAATCACTTTTCAGAAAGTTCTTTTTTGGAGGCCAGCAATGGCAAAACTCTATTTGAAATTTGGCGCATCCACGCTGAAGGAAATTCCGCTCACGCAAGCGACGGCCACCATCGGCCGCCAGCCGGACAACACCGTGCAGATTGATAATCCGGCGGTCTCCGGGCACCACGCCAAAATCACCTGGGACCAGGACCACTACGTGGTGGAAGACCTGGGTTCGCTGAACGGCACGTTCGTGAACAACGCGCGCGTGGAGAAAACCAAGCTGCGGCACTGCGACCTGATGAAGATCGGCAAGCATGAGATCGAGTTCAAGAATGAAGGCCCGGCTCCGGTGGCGGCCATCGCCGCCAAGGCAGGCCCAGCCACGCCGAAACTGGACAACACGGTGATGCTGGACACCAAACAGGCGCAGGAACTGCTGGGCAAGAACGCGGCGCCGGCGGTGATGTCGGCATCCGGAGTTCCAATCAAGGAGAGCATCGGGATACTGAACGTGCTGGAAGGCAAGACCGACCAGGAAAGATACGTGCTCACGGGCAAAATGACCATGATCGGCAAGTCGAAAATGGCTTCGATCCGCTTGAAGGGCTGGTTCGCACCAAATTCGGCGGCGCTGATCAGCCGTCGCGACAACAAATACTTTATCGCCCCCGCGGAAACCAAGGTGAAGCTGAAGGTGAACGGCCAGGACCTGCACGCGCAACGCGAGATGGCGGCCGGCGATGTTATTGAAGTGGGCAAGTTGAAAGCGGCGTTCAGCTTCCAGGATTGAGACTTCAGGGGTGCGCCTTCAACATCAAAGCGTCATCCCGAGCTCCGTGAATGAGGGCGCGCTGTCATCGGCGTCCGAATAGGAGCGAGGGACCTTGCGCTTAACCAATATGGAACCAACAACTTTGAAACACAAGGTCCTTCGGGCCTACTCGCAAGCTGAAGAAAGCGCTTGCTCGCAAAACGGCCCTCAGGATGACGGCTCAAGAAATTGTTAGTTCTCACGCGGTCTCTGAAGCCCACATTGTTAGGAGCATTTGCGGCGTGGCTGAAGCCAAGCCCTGATACCTACAGAGGCGGAAGCCGGTGCACGTGTTGCTTTACTGCAAACGTTCCAGCACCAGCAGGGTGCGGTCGTCCTGGGCTTCAGCGTGGCCGCTGAAGGTATTCACGGCGCCCAAAATCGCCACCAAGGGGTCTTGCGCGCCCAGCAAGCCTTCGACTTTTTCCAAACCAAATTCCGCGCCTTCGGCATTTTCAGTTTCGCTGATGCCGTCAGTGATGATCACCAGCCGGGCGCCGGGCGCGAGCTGGGCCGGCACGGAGTGGAAGGAAGCGTCGGCCATCAAACCCACCGGCATGTCGCCGTCCTGCACCTGGGTGACGGCGCCGGAGAACGCGATGAGTCCGGGAACGTGGCCGCAGTTGACGATCTCCAGGCGGCCGTCATGCTTGAGTTGCGCGGCCAGCACGGTTGCGTATTTTTGCCCGGCCACCCGGGAACATAGGAACTGATTGATGGCGTGCATGGCGTCCACCAACGGGGCGCCGCTGGAAACCTGGGCATAAAACATGCCGTGGATCACGCACGCCAGCAATGCGGCGGAAACTCCCTTGCCGGAAACGTCGCCCACGATGACGGTGACGGCATCCGGAGAGACATGGACATCAAAGAAATCGCCGCCGACTTCCTTGCAGGAAATGGTGCGCGCGGTGACGTGGGCGAATTCACAGCGGACTTCAGCTTCTGAGCTGAGGCTGCGCTGGATGGACGCGGCAATTTCCAGTTCCTGGCGATATTGGCGGGCGGACTGCTCGGCTTCCATGAGCCGCGCGCTCTCCAGCACCGCGGTGCATTCGCCCGCGAGCGCGCGCAGCACTTCCGGGCCCACGCCGGAGAGATTGCGCGAGGCCAGGTGACTGTCCAGGTAGAGCACACCTTGAACTTCAGCTTCCGTCGCGCCCGTGGCCACGCGCTTGGCGCGCAGCGGAATGGCCACCACGGTCCGCAGTTCGTTCATCACAATGCTTTGGCGGGCGGCGAGCGCGCTCTGCTGAGAGGTGTCACCGGCAATGAACTCGGATGCCGAGGTGAGGGCGTCCTGGATCACGGAATTGGAAACGTTGGCGTCCTGGGTAAGCTGATTGCCCCGGCTGTCCACACCGCAGGCCAGGGCGGCCGTGTCTTTTTCCCGCAGGTAAACAAAACCGCGTTCGGCTTTGGTGAGGCGCAGAGCGTAATCCAGCATGTTGCGCAGGATGTCACGCACCACCACGCCGCCACCCAGACTGCGCGCGGCTTCCAGAAAGAGCCGGAGCTTTTCCAGCTCAGAGACGTCAGTATCCGAGGCAAAGCGCGTGAGCAGCATGCTGGCGGCACTGCCCGGCGCCGGGCCTGCCTGGAAAATGACTTTCAGGCCGGGAACGCCGAAGGTGATCTCGTCAAGGTGCTTGAGGCGCGTGCGCTCGCAACGCGCGCCGTTGACGAAGGTGCCGTGACGGCTGCCGGCGTCCTCCACGACATACACGCCTTCTTCGCCGACCAGCCGGGCGTGCAGGCGGGAGACGCGGAAGTCGGCGATGGTGGCGTCGGCGTCATCCGAGCGGCCAATGGTGAAGGGCAGGCGGGAAATTTCCACGCGGCGGCGCTGGCCGGCAATGTCAATCAGAAGAGAGGCTTCCTGCGGACGGATTGTGGATGCCGTAGCCATGTGCGGTATTATGTACCGAAAATTGACCAAACGTTAAAAATGTCTGCGCCTTTGCCCCATGCAGGCGCTGGTTCCGCGCTATTATTCCAGAAGTACGCTTGATTCGTCAGGCTGCGTGGAGTTGGGTAGTGGGCCAAAAGTTAGCGCACTACCGGGAGTCGCAGTTATGTATTTTGAGCAGTTCTATCTGGGATGTCTGGCGCACGCCTCGTACATGCTGGGGTCGGAAGGCGAAGCCGCGGTGGTGGATCCCCAGCGCGACGTGGATATCTACCTGCAAGCGGCGGCCGAGCATGGCCTTGAAATCCGCCACATTTTTGAGACCCACCTGCACGCTGATTTTGTTTCCGGACACGCCGAACTGGCGGCGCGCACCGGGGCCAAGATCTATATCGGCGAAAAGACTGAAGCCGCTTTCCCCAACGTGGCTTTGCGGGACGGCTTCGAGCTGAAGATGGGCAAAGTGCGCGTGGCCTCCATGGAGACTCCGGGGCACACGCCGGAGAGCGTTTGCCTGGTGATCACGGACGAAGAAAAGTCCGCCAAGACATGGGCGGTGCTGACCGGCGACACGCTGTTTC